>SDNM01000055.1 GCA_004524385.1 Promethearchaeota archaeon | reverse complement strand
TAAAATCGAATACTGTTAAATGATCTCTTGTATTAAATCTCCCACAACTTGGACAAACCCCCTCATAAAAAAAATCTATAAAATATTTTTTCCTAAGTTTGCCTCTTATATTTCTCCTTATATTCCTTTTCTGGTCGAAGTTAAGATGTCTTGTCTTATAAAAATTATCTACTGCAATTCTCACAAGTAAATAAATTATGTCTGCTGGATAAGAGAAGATATTCGGATAATTAATGAGATATTTAAAGTCATGATAACGTTCGTGATGCAATAAGTTATGATGATTACTACATAGTAATACTACCCTCTTACTTTCCATTAAACTTATTAAATCTTCCAGAAAAGAAGGATTTAGCTCATCATTAATAAATAAATGATAGAGATTATCAGCTGTATATTGAATTTCTTTGTTATCGGTAGAATGGTGGAAATCCAATGCGGTAATTCTAGTAATATCTGTCTTGAACCCCTCTCTCAAACATTCTTCACATCCTTCCCTTCCTTTCTCAAAATATTTCCCGTTATAGATATTTTTTGCCGCATACACTTTAATTCTCGTTCCAATAATTCTTTCAATCTGACGTCTCTTCTCAGGTCTCTGGTCTTTAGGGGTGTCTGTTACTTCTATCCGTCTAGGAAAAAAGTCAATAGTGTTCATTTTTAAAAAATCATAAATCTCTGATATAGAACGTCTAAAACCCATAATTCCCTGTGTTAAATTTATACCTTTTTTATGTAACATTTTTGTTATAATTGAGATCTTTATTGGAGCACCAATTATTTTATAGAGTCGCCCCAATTCCATTAAAAATTTCGCAATATTAAATATATCATTAAAATATTTAGTAAAAATATTAGGATAATTAACTATAATCTCTTGCAACTCTCTGATATTGACTTCTTCCAATTGATCTGGAAGATTATTATTATCTAGAATCTTTTTTCTAAGTATTTGAATCTGCTTAGAAAAGTCAAAATCCCCTCCTATAAAGAGTTGAAAAAAATACATAGAAAAAATTTTTTTTATTGCAGTTAGTTTATATATCGTTGGATCAAATTTTATTCGGGGGTATAATTGTCTAAAATATCTATTATAGTAGTACGTGATTCTTGCTGTCCTTATGCCTCCTAATGTAGCTAAATGAGTCATTGTAATCTCTGGCATATCTTCGCTTGATATAATTGCAGTGTATATTATACTTATAGCTATTACATTAGGATCTGCAGTACTAGAAATATCAAACTCGTTATCTTCTATTCTCGATATAAATTCTGCTAATATACTATTCGATTTTGATTGGATAACCTTCTTTTGATCCTCCGTAATATTTATTGAGCTTATTACATCGAAATAGTCTTTTACTCTCTCTCGGAAATTTGGAATGTTAATGTTAGTATTTTTCATTTGATCGGTTAATAAAGATTTTTTTTCCTTTGGGGATATGTTATCATGTTCATTAAAAAAAACCACTATTTCGTCTTCATTTTCCCTAACTAAATTTCTTTCTAAACCCTTTTTTGATGGGATAACGAGGTTCTTCTGCGGGGCAATCAGAGAACTGTCTTTCTGAAAGTGAAATTCTTTAAATCCTAAATATTTATGGGGTTCTGGCTGAAGACTCTCTCCAAAGCTAAATTCTTTTAATCCTATATATTTATAGGTATCTGGTTGAGGGTTTTCTCCGAACTCAAAACTTTCCACATTCTCGTATTCGCTGTAATCTGGCTTTTCTGAATCGCTAAAGTCAAATTCTTCCTCATCGTCATACCCCCTGTCATCGTAACTCATTCTAAATTTTCCTCTGGATCATCAATACATCCCAAGATATTCCCTTCTTTAAAAGGCTTCTGACCCACATGACATTGGACTTTTATTTTCGCATTTCCGCTTACTCTCAAATAACCTTCCTTTTTTTCCTCACCGCCTAATTCGATTTCCGCCTCGTTATGCAAGTACTTTCTCGGTAAAAACATTTCTTTAGGGTTTTCCAAATTTTCTATAAAGGCTTCTGAATCCTTATTTGCGACAGCTTGATATACTTCTTCATAACTTTTTCCTTTATTATATTCAGAAATCGCGAATCCTAAATGTTTTCCCCAGCCTCGCTTGTCCAATTCACGTTTTAAATCCTTTTCTGTTATCATTTTTACATCCTCCAAATATATATTTTTTTTCTGATATTCTTTTTAAATGATAATTTTATTCACTATATTGTATTTTTTTGTCTTTATAAATCTTTAATTCGTATATCTCAAATTTTTTAAAACTACTACTAATTATATTTTGGTATTTAAAAATATTTATCCGTTTAAAAAGAAATAGTTGAAATTCACATGCAATATAAAAAATTTATGAAATAGAATAAATAACGATAATAAATATTAATTTTAATTTTCCCTTTGAATAGCTTTTAAGATGTTAAACTTCGATTTGAAGGATAGAACATTAAATTATCTAAAATACATGAAAAATCAATCTTTTTTTATAGGATTATCAAGCATTGATCTTATTAATTCTTAATAAAGGTATTTAATAATACTAAAGAAAAAAGAAGAAAAAATAACAATTATTTAGAAGTTTTTAATAATTTTATTTATTCTCGAATAAATGCAGTAATAATATCATTTATAATTGATTTTAACAAATCTTACTAAATGATGAAGCAATTTTTCTATGTAAATTAGATTTGTATTTATTCAAATGTTTTTAATAATTGTTTGTAATTTTATGTTAAAGTTTTTTTCTGAAATATTTATGTCGGATCCCATCAAAATATTTAATTGTTATTGAATAATTTTGTCGGAACCTTATCCGTTTTAAATAAATTTATTAAACCTAATTTATATATGATTTATATCAAAATAAATAAAATATCGGATTAAAATGGACAAGGATAAAAAAGATAAAGCGATTGACTTATGTTCTATAAAAAATGCTGAAAAAGAATTCGGATTAGAAAAAATAACAAATTTTTATTCCGATTCGAATGATTTTATTGGCACTGGAATAGATAAAAATGGTAAAAATTACAAAATCTCTGGTAAATGTGATGGAAAGTTAATATCCAAAAAAGAAGATCCTCTTAAAGATATTCTTAATTCACATTTATAAGGTAAAATTTTTAAAATATCTTTATTAACCATCGTTAGAATTCCTGTGAAATGTCATTTAATAGTATTCTTTCAAAAGTAATTTAATACAAGTTTTAATTTTTCATCAATATATTATTCTAGCTCTTGAATAAATATTATCATATATCTTAGAATGTTCTTCTGATTCTTCTCCTGTAGATGCGAGAAATCGTTTTATTAAGTATTTACCTTTTATGTTTCCGAGAGATTCTAATATATTAAAAGCAAATTTACTACATATAACCAGCCAACCCCATCCAATTTTGCAAAAATGAACATCTCTCATAGAGATCTCCCCATCTGTCCACCAGATTGTAATCTGTCCACCAGATTACTTTTTCACTAAGGAGTCAAAACACAATTTATTTTTTACTGAAGCAGAACTTTCGAAAAAAAAAGTTTCGAATTGTGCTTCTTTTAACAGTGAATCTACTCTTTTCTTAATATTCTCAATCAACACTATCCTACTATTAAAAAACAAGAAAAACAATAAAAAATTTTCCTTCTTAGCCAAATCATAGATTTAAGGAAAAGTTATTTTTAGATATTTAATCACAAATTTTTTTATTAAAAGACTATTTATATTAATACTTCATACAACTAAGAGTTGACAAAGAATGTTAAAAATTAACAAAGCAGATTTTTTACCTATAGAGCAAACAGACTTCCCCGAATTAGCTGAGAGGAAAGGAATAGGTCATCCTGATTCTGTCTGTGATGCTGCTGCTGACGCTTGTTCAAGAGCATTATGTAAATATTATTTTGAAACTTTTGGACGTTATTATCACCATAATGTAGATAAAGCGGCGTTAGTTGGAGGTATTTCCGTTTATAGATCTACCCCTTAATAATTTCCTCTTAAATACCTCTTTATAAGAATTTAAAACTATACCGCTTTCTATTAATATAGTATTTTGGGTTAATTTTTATAAATTACAACCAGAAGATTATGAGTATTTTTTGATTATTTTGCCTTTTTCGTCACATCCCAAGTAATGAATTTCTCCAATAAAAACTAATATTTGTAAGTTTGAGGTATTAATAATTTGTGAATATTTGCATGTTAGCTTTTTTTTAATAGTTTATAATGCTATGAATTAATGAATTTCGATTATGTTGTTAAAAATATCCTAAATCTGAATAGATATAGAATTTTTAATAATATCTACTATTAAAAAATAAAAATAATTAAGGCTAAATATCCAATTCCAATCAATATATGTAATACGGAAAAAGTTGAACCTACTTTAAACATTCGTTTAAAAGTAAGATCTTTTAATTCATAATTCCTTCCACTTTCAAGGATTAGCATATCTGCAGCACTTCCCTGAGGTAGAAAATTTCCTCCTAAATTAATTCCTAAAATAAAAGCAATAAGTAATGAATTACTATAAAACTCTGATAGCCCCACAAGTATTTTAATAATGGGAATAAACATAATTGTTACAGGCGTATTATCTAAAAATCCACTTAAAATTGACGTAATGATTAATATTAAAACAGCTAAAATAAACTCATCCTCAGCAGATAGATTTTCAATAGCCTTTTCGAATATAGCTATTGTCCCATTTAATTGCATTAACCCAACAAATATAAACAGGCATATAAAGAAATATATTAGTTTATAATCTATTTTTTGAAGATAATGATTTAATGACATTCTTTTCTTTCCTTCTTTATTCTTAATTGGATTAATAGAGACAAAAATAATCGCTCCAATTAATGCCGCTAGATATATTTCAGGGCTGAAAATCAGAAGACAAAAAAAAATAAATAATGCGACGATATTTTTGTTAAAGACTTTTTTATCAATATGTTCATCTTTAAATATCGTCTTTTTCATATTAGATTTCTTTTCTTTTTTACTTATATTATATTTTTTTATCTCTTTCGATAAAACAAATTTATCTAGTAATATAATAGTAAGCACGAATGTAAATATGAAATAAGGAAATATATTTACTAAAAACCACATAAAATCTAAATTAAATTCGTTTGAAATAATAATATTTTGAGCTGAACCAAATGGAGTCAATGTTGCGGATAAATTTATGCATACGGAAACTCCAAGTAAATAAGGAACTGGATTTATTTCTAATTTTCGGCAGGCAGTTATAATAAGAGGAATAAATATTATAACAATCGAGATTGCCGCAATGATTGATGCAAATAGAGTTGTTATTAAACAAAAAACATAAAATAACTTACGGGGATTATCTTGATAACGATCAACAACGCGCATAGCAATTTCATCAATAATTTTCTGTTCTTTTAATACCTCAACAATAAGGAATAATCCTATCATAAAAAAAATTATTTCCCACTCAATAGTCATAATATAAAATTCAATTGTTCGCGCTTCTGGAATAAAAATAGCTGTTATAAGTGCCCCAATTAGAATAAATAGCATTGAATAATAGATATAATCATATTTCTCAAAAAAAAGGATTATCACTAATCCTAAAAAACATATACCAATAATTATTTGGAGTATTAATAAATCCATTGATTCTAATCTCTCTAATATATTAAACTACTAGATTTTGAAAAAATTAGATAAAGCATAAGTTATAAACATTTATTTATATTTAAATTGTTCTTTCTGCTTTGATAATATGAAAAGGTTGAGGTTTAAAAAAAAAGTAAAATGAAAAAAAAGATTAAAAATTATAAAAAACTTTTCTTTTTTATGCACATCACAGAGGTAAGAACATGGAACTTTAACTTATCTAATCATAACTTTTTTTATTAAAAAATTATTTATATAAATACTTCACATGACTAAAAGTTGATAAAATGTTAAGAATAGATAAAGCTAATTTTTTAGCTATTGAAGATCCCAAAAACAGTTTCCCTGAACTAGCCGAAAGGAAAGGTATTGGTCATCCGGATTCTGTTTGTGATGCTGCGGCAGATGCTTGTTCAAGAGCGCTTTGCAAATACTATTTTGAAAATTTTGGTCGTTACTATCACCATAATGTAGATAAAGCGGCGTTAGTTGGAGGTATTTCCAAACCTGAGTTTGGGGGAGGAGTAATCTTAGAACCAGAATACTTTTTAATTGTCGGTCGTGCAATTAATCAAATTTTGAAAGAAAATAAACTAAAATACATTCCTGTTGCGACTATCTGTCTTGATGCTTGTCGTCAAACTGTATCTAATATTTTTAGAAATCTTGATATTCAAAAAGATATCCAATTTGATTATGCTATTAGACCAGGATCTATAGATTTGACCGGAGTTTTTGAAGAATCTGATGCAAAGGAACAAGTACCATTAGCTAACGATACTAGTTTTGGAGTAGGGTATGCGCCTTATTCAGATCTAGAGAAAATAACATTAGAAGCAGAGAAATTATTAAATTCTGACGCATTTAAAGATAAGTGTAAAGGTTCGGGAGAAGATATTAAAGTAATGACCCAACGTGTTGAGAATAAAATTGACATTACCCTCTGTTGCGCTATGGTATCGGGATATATTAATGACAAAGATGAGTATATAAATTATACTAATCAAATGAAAGATGCTGTTTTAGATCTAGCAGCAAAAATAATTCCTAAAAGAGAAGTACGCTGTGCTGTGAATGTTGGAGATAATATTGAGAAGGAAATTCTTTTTCTGACGATTACTGGTACAAGTGCCGAAGCAGGAGATGATGGAGAAGTTGGGCGAGGGAACAGAAGTAACGGTCTTATTACCCCATGTAGAACAATGAGTTTGGAGGCAGTATGCGGTAAAAACCCTATAAATCATGTTGGCAAAATATATAATGTGCTCGCGACGAATATGGCAAGAGAAATAATTAAAAGAGGACAAGGCGATATTATTGAAGCTCATGTAAAACTATTATCCCAAATTGGGAGACCAATTACGGATCCATGGGTAAATTCAATTAGTTTGATTCCCGCTGAAAATGTAAGCTTCGAAAGCATAAGAAAAATTGCTGAAGAAGTGTCTGCAGATAAATTAAGTAAGGAAAATATAATTGATTTGAGAGAGCGACTTATAGCTGGTAAAGAACAAGTTTTTTAATTCTTCTTTTTTAATAATATTTTTTTTACTATTCCTTTTATTATTTAACTTAATATAGTAATTTTTAAAAACGTAAAACAACAATAGTAGTTTAAAATCCTTGTTATCAAAATAGCATTCAAAGTATAGGTGAGTAAAACTTGAGCTTGGATAAATGGATAAAACCTAAAAAAAAAAAGGAAGAAGTAAAAAAGAAATCTCAACCTAAAGCTTCGGAAGATAAAACAAAAGAAGCTACCTCTCCAGAGAAAACACCATTAAAACTCATAAAATATATTCTCATTTGTCCTAAAGCTAAATGTAAATATCAAAAAACTATTATCAAAAAACAGCTTACAGAAAGGGATAAAATTTGTCCAAGATGTAAAAGCAAAATGAAAATTAAAAAATCTTAAATTTTATTCTTTCCAAGATATTATAGCGTTTTTTCTAATTCCGCTGGTATTGATAAATGATCTGGTGGTTTTGGAAGGTTTTTCAGATTGAATTCAGAATCACAGTTCGGGCATGTATTTTTCTTTTTTCGATATTTCAAAATAAAATAGAGAGGTATTAGAACCACAGTTAAAAACATGATACATAATAGCTCATGGTATCGATGATCAAAACTTTTTCTTTTAAGCTCAACAAGTCTTTCACATGTTTCACAGTATACAATTCTCTTAACCAATGAGTTCACGGCGCTATCCAGTTCTCTTGTTATTATTTATAAAATGATTTATGATATAATTAGTTTATGTTAGCAGAATTAAGAATTTTTAAGATTATTAGTCTTCTTTTTTCTTCTTACTGGTTAAGATATCCCAAGTACTTCCTACACCTAAATCTTTTAATTTCTGTCGTTCAGTATCCCTTTCTTTTTCATCCATGTCTTCCTCTTCACTCATAATATCCACCTATAAGAATATTGAAGATTAAAATGTAGAAAAAAATATGCCTATTTATTATTCTATAAATTCTATCTTATTTAAATAAATTTTGAAAGGATATGAAACTTAATGGTTTTTGCAACTACGTGAATAAAGTTTTATATCTTAATTTTATATTTTTAATTATTTAACTAAAAATAATAAAAACTTGATCTTATAGTTTGAATAAATGTGAAAAATTATGGTTAAATGCTCTCATTGTGGAGAAGAATTTCCTGAGAACGCAATTTTTCATTGCAGTGGTTGTGGTCAAAATTATTGTGCTTTACATAAGGATCCTATCAACCACGAATGTAATATCATAAGGGAAACTTTAGGGGGCCCACAGAGTCAGGCATCGGCTCAAGCTTATACAGAGGTTCCAACAACTCAATATCAACCACAATATTCGAGTGCTGATCCCAGTAATTCCGAAGTACGTGGAACAACTGATGGATCTTTCACATGGTATCGACAAGAAAGATCTATTCCTGAAAATGCTTTTGATCCTGGCTCTGGTATTGAATTTAAAGGAATTTTATTACCCCACAAGTCTGAATTT
>SDNM01000054.1 GCA_004524385.1 Promethearchaeota archaeon | reverse complement strand
TGTTCCCTTAAATATGATTCCCCTGCCTGCGCTCCTTCCCGACCTAAAATCCGATCCGACTCATGCGGATGGCCACAATTTTCGTGAGAGATTATTCCAGCAACATTTGGTCCTAAAATTATATCTATCTCACCTTTAGGAGGCTTTTTGGCTTCTGTTATAATTTTCCCGAGTATATTAACTTTTTCTCTTACTTTTTCAATTAAATTCCAAGAGATTAATTCGTTCCACCCTGCTGTTGTAGCAAAAGTTCTCATACATTGTTCGTTCTTACCACCAGGTTGTATTCCTATAATGATAGGAATAAAAGCAACTCGTGGAACATGCCCTGTAATTATTGTACTTTCGCTATTAATAAAATATGTATCTCTCTGCTCTGTAATTAAAACAAAAATATGAATAAAATCTACAGGATATTTTTTTTCGGTAAATATTTTAATGAAATTTTCTATAAATTCAATTTTTTCTTCTAAAGAGACGTCTATTGGATTAGTATCATATTTACTTTGCCATTTCGCTTCGTAAGATTTTTCTTCGCTCATTTTAATAGGGATTTTTCGTTGTTTGCTACCTCTCTTAGCGGTGTTATAAGCGTGATCAACAGCATTCCGAATTGCTGGTTTGGTTAGGTTATTGGTTGTAGCCATACTCATTCCTCCATTTACTAAGAGTCTAACATTGATTCCTATTTTTCTACTAAACGCATCTTTAGTGAGATCAATTGGTAAATTTCCAAGGTGCATTTTACCATTAAAAAAAGAGACAGTATCACTAATATTCGATTCTAATCTTACTTCCGCATAATCGCAATATCTTCCGTTAGATTGAGCATAATCTAGCGCAAATTCCGCTAAATCTTTAAAGTTTTCCATTTTTAATCTTAATTTAAAATATTATTCTTAATATATTACAATAAAACAGAAAAGAATTAAAGCTTTTTATGGTTAGTATATTCTCTTCTTGATTGAATAATTTATAAACTTTTAAAAAAAAAGAATATTTACTTTAGGCCATTAGTTTTTATTAATCAAACTCTCAATTTCTTTCAATAATAAAGTTTTTTCCGCAATAAACCAGTGCAGTTTTGATTTTTCTGGATGTTCATGGTAAATAATTTCTGATAATTTCTTTACTTCTTCCTCAGTAGGCTTAAGAATTTCTCCATTCACATTTTCTCTTATTAATAAAACTAGGTTGTCAGTTTCAAGAGGCTGGATGTCGTATCCATTTTTTATATTTTTATTGATTGTAACGCATAATTCCGCCAAATACCATACAGAATCATCATATGATTCCTTCGATTTATATCGGCGATAGGCTAGATTAGTTACGTCTTCTTTCGTAAATGGCATTTTAATTCAAAAATTATAAATTTAAAACCTTCTGTTTAACAAAAAAGATAGTTTAGTTTTTAATTATTTGTGTTCATTTTTAAAAGCTAAATAAACCACAAAATTAATTATTTATTCAGTTTTACTTTTATATTATAATATTATCAATATTTATAAATGCCTCTGTGGCTTAGCGGTATAGCAGCAGACTTGTAATCTGCAGGTCGGGGGTTCAAGTCCCTCCAGAGGCTTATTTTATATTACCTTATTAATTTTAAAGTTGATTTATAAGTATGACTAAGGAATTGGAAAAGTCCGAGTTTAAAAAATCATATCCATATATTTTCTCGTTCTTTTATTTGGTTCAGGGTTTATATAACGGGCTACAGGCTATTGTCCTTCCTATTTATTTAATTACTGTTGTGGACCAAATAGATTTAGCTTTGATTTTAATTATATTAGCTATTGGAACGATTCCTTGGGCGTTAAAATTTTTAATCGGTATGATAAATGATAAATATGCCTTCTCAGAAAAATTGGGCAGGAGAAAACCTTGGATTTTAATCTTTGGAATCTGGGGAGGTGTTTGGTTTATTATATCTGGTTTAGTTTTACCTCAACTAATAGGTCAAGAAACTGCTACTTTAATCATGTATGTAGCTTTATTTGCCTTATTGTGGAATATTGGATGGGCTGTGGCGGATACGGCTTTAGATGGCTTAATCTTGGATGTTACACCTAAGGAAGATTTAGGAAAAGTCCAAGGATATACTTGGTCTTGTAATCTCATAGGAAGTACAGCTATTGGCATTATGATTGGAGCATTGGTTTTAATGTTTAACCTTTTTACTTTCTTCTTTGTATTAGAGGGAATTCTTATGTTTATTGCTTGTATCCTTCCTTTTTATGTTAAAGAGTCTGAAATTCCTGAAGAAGTGCATATTTGGAGAGACTTTAAAGAAATTATGACGCAAGGAAAAAATTGGAAACTTTTTATCAGTTCCATTTTGGATCACGTTCCTTATGCTATGGTTGGTTTAGCTTTTGGACTTTTAATTATTATTTACTGGCCAACGCCCCTTGTTGATGTAGAAGTAACTTCTATTTCCTTAGCTGCTCAATCTCTGAATTTATTTATAATTTTTGCAGTAATTGGTGCTATTAGTGGTGTTGGAGTTATTATTGGTTGTAATGTAACTGCAAAAATAACCGATAAAAATAGAAGAAAAGGTGTTTATTTTGCTCATATCTTGTATGTTCCATTTGTCATATCATGCGTATTTATAAGTACAGTATTTTTTGGAGGGCTTGTGGGCATTATATTAGCAATAATGATGACAATACTACTTGGAGTGGGTGAGGGTGCACTTAGCACTTCTTATCAAGCGATCCGTGGAGATATGGCAAAGCAATATCCAGAATTAAATAGTACTTACTTTGCATTAGTAATTTCCTGTGTCAATGGGGGTCATACTTTGGGATATGCGATTGGGGCATTATTATTAATGGTTTTTGCTACTATGTTTACGGAATTTTGGATTATCTTTTTCCTTATAATGTTAATAATGGCAGGATTTCAAATGGCAAGCTTTCTTATATTTATAACAATTAATCCGAAAGAATATGAATTTTCCCATCATATAGATAAAGGTTAGCAATATGGTGAAATCTTATTAATAAAATCAACAGGGTAATTTTTTGCATAATAGATAATGTTAGAGCTGAGCATTTATTTAATTTCATAAAGGGAGGTTTACTACCTAATTTTAAAAAATTAATGGAGAATGGAATTTTTTCTAAAAATTGCGTAACAGATTTTCCAACAATCACGTATCCAACACAACAATCTTTGATTACAGGGACATATACTGGAGATTATCGAAAGGAATTATGTCATGGTGTACCTTTGTCTGATTGGATGGGACGTCATATAGCACCTCCAAAACTAAGATGTTATGCTTCTAAAGATTTACAAATTTATAAAATGAATGAGGATTTGGGTCCAAATTGCCAGACTATTCTTGAAATGATCGACGATGGTAACACTTCAAGTATAGTTCAGTTTATAAATAGAGGTGCCGACTATTCTTTTCCAGAAAATAAAATCAAATTAGCATTTTATTATTTACTATTATCACGTAAACGATTTTTTTTAAAATTAATCGCTTTAGCTAATACTGTTATTATTCAAAAAATATTAGAGAACTTTAAAAAACCAAAAAAATATTTTGGAAATAATGAGCCTCCTATTTGTTCACATCTCTTATTTTTTACGTCAGATATACTATGTCATGCTTTTGGATATGACAGTAAATATTATAAATTGAATCTAATCCATATAGATAAGCAAATAGGAATCTTAATGAGAGAATTAGATAAAATGGGATATTTAGATGATACTGCGATTGCAATAACTAGTGATCATGGAAATTATAGAGCAGGGAAGACTGGAAGCTTAAGAAATTTTTTTGAGAGTTTTGGATTAACACATTATCACCCTCGTAAAAATATAAAAGGTAATTTTAATTTATGCGGATTTGGTGGAGTTGGATTTCTTAATTTTAAAGGTGCTAGCTCACATAAATATGGTTGGAGACATCCTACTATAAACGAACTTAAAAAATATGGTCCAAAACGAATTAATTTGTTGGAAAGTCTGTTTAAAATAGAAGAGAGTCATTTAATGTATTATAGAGATTCCAATAACACTTACGATAAAGGAATTATTCATTTAAAGCGTAAAGATAGAACCACAGGAAATATTGTGTTAGGGACAATTGAATATAGAGGTACTGGACATAATTATAAAACTAAATATATAGCCGAAGATGATAATAATGATATCTTTGGATATAGCAACGATGATATAGCAAGTAAGTTGATTGACAATCGCTTCCACTCTATAAATGAATGGATTGAAGGGACTTATCACCTTGATTTTCCAATGTATCCAGATTTAATCCCACGACATTTTAAAAATCCTCGAAGTTCTGATATTATTGTTAGCACCGGTGGAAAAGTTGTTTTCACCCATGAACATGAAAAAAACAAAAATGAACCATTGTATACTCACGATATTGGTCTCAGAAAATGTGCTATAGTACCATTAATGATTGGAGGATCTAAAGAAATTCCATATAAAGAAATTACTTATTGTAAAACAACAGATATCGTTCCGACTTTATTAAAATTCTTAGGGAAAAGCCCCCATAAAAGTGTAATAGGGAAATGTCTAATTTAGTGAATAGAAAGTTATTAAACCGTGTCACTCCTTAGTATTTGCATTATATAATCAGCTACTGTTTCAATTGCATCTGAAATCGCTTCCATTATATCAAAAGTGTTTCCAGCAGTAAATATAGTAAAGTTATTCACGTCGTAGTTTGTTTCTTGAAGACTTTTTCTTAATTTTATATTAGAAAGATCTACTTTGTGTTCAAGTAAATTAATTTGTTTGCTAAAATCTATGACTTTTTTCCTTTCTTTAAGCAGATCTATCACTATTTTGTCTAAATACTCTACACATTCTACGGTTGTATTCATAATTTCTTTCACAAGATTGATAGTTTCCTCACTACTTTGGCTCCAAAATTTTAAGGGGATTGTATTTATACGCCTTGCTACGCCAGTGGCACAATTTGCCACATCATCTTGACGTTTAATCAAATGAGATAAATCCGTTCGTACGCTAGGATTTAATTCCCCTTTTGAAATATCTTGTAAAATTTCCCTTCTTAATTTATCTGCTTCACCTTCCAGAAGATCTACATTATGAAAATTAGTGTACGCTTTTTCAAGATTTTTATCTGTCAATAAAATATCTATTCCAGTTTTCAATTCTCTGACACATTCTTGAACTTTTTGGGCGTGTTTGATAGATTTTTCTAAAACTGATGTAGCAGTTCTTTTTTTAAAATATTCGATAAGAGTACCCATATTATTAATACACTCGAATTCTTTTTTTAATTGACATTATATATAATTCATATTGCTTAAATAATTTAATATATGTTATACTATCCCAAAACTAATAAATCCAAAATAAATTAATCCTGCTAAAATAGCTGCCATTGGAAACGTTAAAACCCAAAATATAAACATCTTTCCTAATTTGCCATAGTCTACTTCTTTTTTTTTAGCCATATTCATGCCAATAATACAAAACACAATCACATGACTGTGACTTACTGGGACGCTAAATATAACAGTACAAAACATTAAGATAATAGCTGAACTAAGCTGAATGATAAAACCATCTGAGGGACGTGCATCTGTCAATTGACTTGCTAAATTCTTGATAACATAACGTCCTGCAATGAATAGCCCTAAAAAAGCTAAAAGTGCACATATTACCACATAAAAATAATATCCAATAATTGTTAAATCTCCATTGCTATATAACGCATAAAGAATTCCTAATGCTTCTGCTGAATTTGCACCAACCCATAATTCAGCAAAAATAATTGCTAATACAAGTGCCCATGCGAAATTTTTCTCAGATTTTTCAATTTCATTTAAACCTTTCTTTTTTGATAGATATAATTTATCAATTATTTTATAGAGAAGATAAGTACCTACTAAGCCAAGTAAGGGACTTAAAAACCATGAAAGAACAACTCCGCCTAATTTTTCCCAATTAAACGCAGTCTCAGGATCAATGCCCCCAGAAAACATAGCATAAACAATTACTACCCCGAAAATGCTACCTATTAAACTATGTGTACTAGAAAGGGGTATTCCAGCACGAGAACCAATTATTAACCATATTATTGCACTTATTAATACAGCTAAGAGCATAAAAACAGTATATTTTATTCCTGGTCCTAAAATTTTTTGTCCAACTAAACTTGCTACGCCTTCTGAAAAAAAAATTGTACCAAACGCGATAGCAGCACCTCCTATGATAAGTACTATTTTAAATTTTAAAGTTCCTGCTGCGGCTAATGGAGCACACGTTTCATCATTCGCCCCAATCGAAAAAGATAATCCAAAAGCTAAAACAATTAGTACAATTATTAATATTGCAGCGAATTCATATTCAAAAGCCATGATCCTAACTTTAAATTCAGTTCATTTGAAATAGAAATATTTAGTTGCTAAGAATTGAATATATTCTGCGAATTTTTTCATATGATCCGCGAGCATCATTATCCCTTCAATTAATTCTTTTAGATAAAGAAAAGTCCTTGAAAGATAGTCCATATCATAATTCCACAGCCGCATTAATAACTGCCACTCTATATTTCGCATCTTTCTCCGTTCTTCTTTAATATTTTCACAGATATCATGAGCTCTAGTTAAATCAGAACCAATTGATTTTACTGCATCTGCTAAGTCAATAGATATTTGTTTGAGATATTTTAATATTAATTCTATTTGAAGTTTGAAATCATCATCAGGAAAAACAACTTTATATAAAAGCATTTTATTCGCTAAAAATTCCCCAATAGCTTTAATATCGTTAATTTTTGAGAATACTTTTAATCTGTCGGCTTTTGAAAAAATTAATTTTGATTTAAATATTTTCTCTTCAAACGCTTTTTTAACCTCTAATTCAGTTTGAGTTTCGATAACATATTCTAAATTTTTCTTAAAATTATCAAAATCTTCTTTTATGAGAAATTCTATTCCCTCTATCAGTTTTAAATTTTGATCATTGATGACATCCATAAACATTTGTGTTAAATCATCAATGCTCATCTTTTTTTTTGATTTCTTTTTATCTAAATCAATCATATAATTAATACCATTTTTTTGTTTTTAGAAAATTAAAAACCTTTATTTCAAGTAAATTAGTCTTTTAAATCTATTCTATTAATCTAATTAAATTGTATTAATATTCTATCAATTAATAAATTTATAATAATAGGTTAATTATTTTTTAAAATTGACTAATTATATAATCCATGGATATTGTGCTAACTTTGTTAAAAATAATAAGAAAAAAAACCATATAAAACTGTTATAGGAGAAAGATTAATTTAGAAAAAGATTATTTAAATTAAACAAAGTTTTGAAAAATTCGTGAGTTTATTATATGATTTATACGGTCATTCCGTGGTTTAAGATATTTAATTTTTCCTCGGTCTTGCCTAATTAGCAAGTTTCTCTCTAAAGTAAGTGAATCTACGATATAGACTTCCAACTTCTCATTATTAATACTAATTTCATTAAAACATGGATTATCGTCTGCGCGAACTTTTTCTGAAGTAGAAGTACCACAATATAATAAAATTGAGCCTCCAAAGCACCATGCATGTGGCACATGGCGATGACCTTGAAGAACTAAACTGATATCATAATCTTGAACGAGCTGAAGCGCTTCTCCTGCATCTACGAGTGTCCCTCGTTTATGTCCAGCACTAGGAACAGCAACAAGATGATGATGTAGGGCAAGAACTTTGATTTTCTCATTACTTTTGTTTAATTGCTGAGTCATCCACTCAATTTGTTCATCGCATAATTCTCCTTCCGATGTATTATCTCGAGGACTTCGAACTCCCAAAATGAATATATCCTTCTCTTTTAGAGTTAATGTTGACCTTCTTGGCGCAATATATCTCTCGAAAAATACGATCCCGTTATTAACAGCATCGTGATTTCCAATCACATTCAATGTTGGCACCTTAACTTGTCTTAGAAGTTCTGATACATTCTTGTATTCAATTTTCCTACCATGATGAGTAAAATCTCCAGTACATACTACTGCATCTGGTTTTTTGTCATTAATATAATCAATTACATTATCAAAATATTCTTTTCTAAATTCTGAACTTCCATAATGTAAATCCGACCAATGAATTAATTCTACCATTTTTTATATAACCTATTTTATTTTTTATAAGATTTTAAACATATCATTAGAATTTCATACTAACTCACTATACTTTTCAATGAAATTTTTTAAGTAATTTTAGTGTCATTCCGATTAATTAGAAATTCCATAAATTCATAAACATATTTTTCAATCGGTGTATTTTTTTCATTGAATTTTAAGTGAGGCTTATTTCCATTTTGTCTGATTAATTCTGATATTTGATCCAAAATGACCTTCTTTCTTTTTTTTATCAACTTCATTTGATTAAAAAGAATTAAAAGCGTAATATAAAATTAGAGTACATACTATATAGAGTAATGGTATCTCTATATAGATATATATAGTTCATCTTTATTATGTATTATACCTAAATTCTTCAATTACTTAATCCTATAATTTTAAATTAAATTTAATAAATTTGATTTGTCCTTGGAAATAAGGAATTGATTTTAGTCTTTAAAAAAATACTCAGTTCCATTTGAAACTGATTTCTTTATTTTTTCTTGTTCT
>SDNM01000053.1 GCA_004524385.1 Promethearchaeota archaeon | reverse complement strand
TTACGAGTTAAGGAAAAACTTTTTTTCCTTTTTTCGAAATTATCGAGTATCATTTCTAAAATTTTTAATTGTGCTTCCATTTTTTTTTTAGATTCTACTCTTTGAATACCATCATATAATTCTGCAATGGTATAAGATGTTATTCCTATATCTTGTTTATTTTTAGTTAATTCTTTATATTTTAAAACGATTTTTTCATTTTCACGGAGTATTCCAATCATAATATTTGTATCTAATAAGCATATCATATATTTTCCTCCGAAGTTAAATGGAGATCTCGTTCTTTTTGAATTTCTTTTTCAACTTGTTCCCAATAGTCTGAATTATCTTTAAATACTCCTATGTATTTAAGAAGAATATCCTCATTTTCTTTTTTCTCTTGCACATCACATAAACGAATGATGAGATCAGAATAACTCTCTTTGTCTTTCTTGAATTTTCGTAATATCTTATATGCCTTTTCGTTTAAAGAAATAGTTTTTTGTGTCATATGGATTAAGTGAAACTTTTTAAATAAATAGTTTACTATTTATATCTATTTAAAATTTGATATTTACTTTATTCTTCCTAATATTTAATTTCTAGTTTTTTAGAATGAACAAATAATTGATTTGCCTGAGTTAAATTAATAATCCTCCACACTTTTCTTCGTAAAGTACTTTGTTCTCCTAACATTTTAAAAATAACCAATGTGGCCTAAATTATTATTCTGCTCATCTAATGCATAAACTAATCCTATTGATAACACATCATCATCCTCAGCTTCGTCTTTTTTCTTATTAGTAGGTTTGGCTACTCTTTTTATCGTTTCAAATTTTAATTGAAAAATACCGCCACACTTTTTGCATTTTATATGAATCTTTTTTATATGTTTTTTATTATCATCGTACTCTTCTTTCTTAAAGGGCTCTAATAAATCAATATCTTCATTATCGCAATTTTTCAAAAAACATTGTGCAAGACTAATACTTTCCATCCCTCTCCTTGCTAAAGAGATCCATGCTGTACTGGGGATTTCATACCATAAATCATTATCATTCATTTTATTAATGAACCTTGTTACTTTTTTATACTAATAAATAAAGTAAAATATGAAAATTAATTATTGACATTATAATTAATAATCCATGATATATGAATGAGAGATAAGGATAAGGAAGAATTTTCAAAGGAAACTATTGATTATTTATCAAAATTAGCACTATTAGATTTAACCGAAGAAGAAAAAGAAAAATTATCTAAGCAATTAAGGGATATAATTTCTTATTTTAAAAAATTGAATGATTTAGACACTAGTGATGTCAAACCGACTACACACGCAATTGAAGGATTAAAAAATGTTTTCAGAGAAGATATTCCATGGAAAAGCCTTTCTAACGAGGATGCCTTAAAAAATGCTGAACACAAGAAAGATGGATATTTTAAAGCCCCCAGGATTCTAAAAGAATAGGGTTACTCACGGTATTTTTTAGTTAAAAATTTTATCGCTTCTGCCATATCTTTAAGTGCTTTATCCCTTTCTTGGGGAGTCATAGAGTAAAAATCATCCTCAAGATCAACCCCAATTTCTCTCGAAGCAACTGATTTATATTTTTTATATATCAAGCTACTGATATAATTATCATACTCATCTATAGTTTTATTAAGTATGGGATTTTCCCTGATTTCATCCCATATTTCTAAGGTTTCTAAAGATTTGATACCCAAATCTATTCTGAACCAACTGATGGGAAATAATAACTTTCTTTGAATTCCCATTTCTATGATCATTATATTTTCCTGATCTATATATAGCTCAGATAGTTCATCCTCTTTAAAAACGATATTATCGCTCATAATATAGAGATTTGCTGCTCCTCTACTAGTACACACTATGCCTGTAGCAAATCCTTTTGCCCTTCGCAATAGATCAGAAATATCCTCTAATTTTGAACCAGGTATTTGTAGATTTCTTTTCTTAGTTCCTTGAAATTCAACATTAATTTTTTTCATTCCTCCTTTATCAATGATAATTTTTGGAAATAAATCCTGATCCCTTGATTTTTTATGCGCTTCCAGCAGCTTATTTATTATATTAAGATCTAACTTAAGACCTGGAATGACACAATTTTGGTTCATAAAAGCATCGACTTCAAAATCTACGATACCATAAAATAATCTTTTATTATTGATAATATTATTTAGGCTATTGACAATGGTTTTAACTAATGCTTCTGGATCATCTCTAACAGATTTAAATTCAGTAGTGGTAAATGTATCTATTTGATCCTCAATTCCCTCTTCCTGGTAAAATTCTGCCCAGCTGAGCTCAGTAAAAATAGGTCCTTCAGTATAAAAATTATGCCTCGAATCAATACTTAAAATACTCTTGTCTCCTCCAAGTTCTACTCCTTTTTTAGTTCCAGAGGCAAGTATTGTCTTAGGTGGGTTGTAAAATTCTACGGGCAAGAATAAGTCCTTTTTAATTTTTAATTTTTAATATCGCTTATTGCATAGATTCTAATTATAATACAGTAAATTATATATAAATAATTAGTGAATATTTTCATTTAATTCTTCATTGTTTGCTATATTATCTTGAATAAACATAAATTTATGATGTGATTTCTAAATCATTTAAAAAAAATGACATTAATGTGAATAAATATGTAATATTAAAATTAGAGTTAAGAAAAATTCCTTCGATATTCTGAATATTCGCATAAAATTTTCATACATTTAGATGGTTGGTCCCAGAAATCGAATAGAGGTAGATTATTTGAAAGAAAAGTTTGATATAAAGGATGGGAGTAAAGCTGAGGGCCGCAATAAAAGAATGGAATTGATTTTTTACGAGTTAATCTTAGTATGGGTCTTATAATCTCGCTTAAAAATGCACCCAATGATCCTTTCATTTTTTCATCAATTGGAAAGCCACTCATTTCCATAACTTCAAATATTTCTTCGAAATCGAACACTCCATCGAAAATTATACAGTCTACTTCTCCAGATTGAATTATTAATTTTGGTAATTTTACGAAAAAGTCATAATAACTCTTAAAAAAAGTTATATCTACTGGATTGGATTTGCTTCCTGTAGGAGGTAAATGTTCGGCTATTTTACTTTGTAATTCTTTAGAGAATTCTGGGACTTTTAATCCAAGTAATTCGAGTGATTTTGCTATAATCGATCCGGAGCCACCAGATTCTGTAATAATCCCCACTTTTCGACCTTTGGGAAATATTTTATTAATTTGAGCGTAAGAGAGAGTTCTAAGATAATAGAGAAAATCTGTTATTGCATTTGTAGATATTATTCCCGTCTTTTTAAATACAGCATCATATATCTTATTATTTCCTCCTAAAGAACCAGTATGGCTCATTACGGATCTGTCAGCTGCTTCAGTACCACCAGCAAATATTGCAACAATCGGTTTCTTAGGAGTTATTTCACGGGCTAAACGAATGAATTCTTTTCCTCTCTTAACTTCTTCTAAATATAATCCAATTACCTCTGTTTGAGGATCATCTCTAAAAAATTCTAAAAAATCAACAATATCAATATTTCTTTCATTACCAATGGAAATTGATTTCCCGATTTTAACTCCCAAATCGTTTGAATGCCACGCAGTTTGAGCAGCTACAGTCCCCGATTGGCTCACAATTGAAATATTACCTCTTTTATGTGGAAGATAAATCCAAAAAGTATTAAAGTGAGCTTCTTTTTTTTCAGGGTAACCATACCAACCATTATAAACACCTAGACAATTAGGACCTACAAATCTCATATTATATTTTTGAGTAATATCGCCTATCTCTTGAGACAATTTATTTCCTTCTTCAGATCCAATCTCCCTGAAGCCTCCAGAGGTAATTATTAAATTCTTTATTCCTTTTTGACCACATTCTTCTATTACTTGTGGAACAGCTTTAGGAGGTAATATGATAAATGCTAGGTCAGGAATTACTGGTACTTCGGATACAGATTTGTAAGCTTTAAGTCCTTGAACTTTATCTAATCTTGGATGAATAGGGTAAATATTTCCATTTAAACCTCCCCCAAAAATGATATTTCTTAGTTGCATCGATCCCATCGTGTTTAATAGATTATTATTCGCCCCAAATACACACACACTATTAGGGTTTAAGATTTTATAAATGAAATGTTCTTTTGAGGGATCTTCGCTCAAATCAGCCGAGTCTGATAATTTATTTATTTTAGTCAACTTTTATGCCTAAAGTGAAGTTATAATTCTAACTAATTTATAATTCAAGGAATTAAGAAGATAATTTGAAGTTTATTTTTATAAAATAAAATTACGGAATCTCTACTGTTTAATAGGTGCCCCGCATTCAATACAAAATCTATCCCCACTTCTGATTATTTTACCGCATTTTTCACAGAATTTTATTCCAGTGTCAGTTGGTTTTTGTTGGACTACTGCTTTTGGTTTTATTTCTCTTATTTGGCTTGGCTGTTCCTTCAAGATTAATCCACCAATTACGATAAGAATTCCTCCAATTATACCACAATAGAATCCATAACTCGGAATTAATGAAGATGAAATAGTACCTAATCCTTCATTTATCATAACAAATTCTAATAGTGCCATCATAAAAAATGTAGTTCCGATTAAAAATCCCGTTGCTATGATTCCAAAAACAACGATAAATATTGGATCCTTTTTTCGTGCGGATTTGACGATTGTCATTATTGCTAATGCGATTACAGCCACCATACATGCAAATCCAATTAAATTAGGGGAAAAACTATATCCCCTATCCCTACCATCTCCATTTTTTGCAGAAACGTACATTAAGCCAGACAACCAATAATGAAGTATTATATCATAGTCATGATAGTCAGTTATATTTAAGCTAATTATGGGTAGAAAAACCGATATGATTATTACTATTGCTCCTATTATAGAGGGTATTCTTTTAGGCATGTTATTTTAAAATAGTTTTTTTCTTAAGATATTTTCTATTGAATTGTCTAGAGATAATATAATTAATTTAAACTTTGTTTTTATAGGTTAATATTATCCTTTTCCAGTAGAACCAAATCCACCTAATCCTCGATCAGAATCAGGAAGCGTATCGGTTTCTACAAATTCATAATCATACATTTTTGAAAGAATTATTTGACAGATACGCTCACCTTTTTTAAGGGTGACCTCCTTATTTGAGAGGTTGACAACAATTGCCATCCATTCATTTCTATACCCAGTATCGATTGTACCAGGACTATTGACAATTGAAATTCCCTCCCATAACGCTAAACCACTCCGAGGAGCAACTTTAAAGTAATATCCCTCAGGGATTGCTGTTGCAAATCCTAAAGGGCATCCAATTCGTTCTAGTGGTTTAAGTGTGTATGAGTCTACATCAAGTTTTATTAAATCCCTTTTTCCATCCTCATTAATTATCTTTTTAAACCCCATTATCCTCGCATCGGCACCCGCATCACCGGGTTGTGAAGGTTTGGGAATAATTAATCCTTCTGTTAAAGGTTTAAGGGGAATTAATAGTTTATTCTTAGTTTGTTGCGGCATATTAAATCAAATTTTATTATTTTGGAATATAAAAAAGAATTTTTATTAAGGAATAATTATACTAAATAATTTCAAAAAACGGTGAAAAGAGGAGTTTAAAAATTGGAATTAAGGCGATATGATCCGAGAAAAGATAGGGATGCCTTAAAGGAACTTTTTGACGATTTTATGGTAAACAAAACTTATTTTAACTCTAATTGGAATAAATTCGAAACTGAATTAAATAAGAGAGCCTTGAATCTTGAATATCGAAATTCAATGATAATGGCTGAAGAAGAGGGAAAAATGGTTGGGTGGGGCACGTATACAATATTCAGAGATTATCTTGGCAATGATAGATATGTAATTCATCAAATACTTACCAGAAAGGAAGACTCTTTCAAAAGGGGAATAGAAGAATTAATAATACGAGAGCTTATGGGCTATATAGAATCAAATCATGGAATAACTAAGTTTTTTATTATATGTCCCGATTCTGATGGGAGTTCACGTAGTTTATTGTTGAAATTAGGATTAAAAAAATCCGATTTTATTTGGTATGAAAATCCTTGAATAGCAATTTTGCACTGATATAGTGAAATTATTTGACTAGCATCGAAGATCTTTTAAATAAGGCAAGAAAATTGCACAAAGACAAGAGATATGAAGACTCAATAGAAATATTAGAAAATTTATTCAAAAAAAATCCTCAATCTGAGGATATAAAAAAAGAACTCATTAATGTTTTGTTTTCGTATGGAATTTATCTTAGCGACGAATTTACAAAGGAATTTAAAAAGGCTATTAAGTATTTTAATAAAATCCTTGAAATCGATCCAAAGAATTACAGAGCTATATACAACATAGGAATTGCTCATTTTAATATGGATGATATAAATAATGCTATGAGAGCTTACAACACCGCAATTAAGATTAAACCAGATTATAAGCATTGCTATTATAATATTGGGTTAATTTATGAGGTTAAGGAAAATTTAAAAGAAGCTTTAAAATTCTATAAAAAAGCTTTAGAAATTGATCCAAAATTCATTTATGCCCTTCAAGCAAAGAAATATGTAAAAGAAAAGCTAAACGCTCAAAAAAGAGAGATTCCAGATTCTTAGCAATTAGACAAAGTACTATTTCTTTATAAGTCTATTGTGAATAACACAGCAAATTATAAAAATTATCAATACAATTATCCCGCCAATAAGATATCTCCAAAATGTTAACTCTAATTCGCTCATTCTATAAATTCAAAACTTATTTATATATATTAAAAACAAAAAAAAATTAAAAAATATATTAGTTTATGTTTCAGGCATTCAGTTTTCACATGCTTTTATTCGGAATTTGAACAAAATTATCTTTCAATTTCAAAATTGACCTGAACTCTGACTCGGTAGATCAACTTATCAACGTCCTCTTTAACCTTTACATCACTTTCAATTATTTGAATGTTTCGGATTCCACGTAGAGACTTTTTAGCTTCTGCATAACAGTTTTTTACCGCTTCAGCCCAATTAACATCAGAAGTTCCAACTAATTGAATACTTTTATATACAGGCATTTTATCTTTACACTTTTTTTTGATTTCACTTTTTATTTGATTTTTTGATATCTATAATTTTATTGCTTTAATATATAAATATTTTGCAATTAGGATATAATAAAATTAATGCAAAGTTTTGGGAAAAATGTGGAAAAGAATTGTAATTACTATTCAAAAACTCTCCTTAATAAAATTTAATAAAAAGGAATAAGAAAAATTGTAAATTTGAATAAAAGAGATTTAAAAAAAAAAGAATTTTTTAAGAGCGATTAAGTTAGTATAAAATAATAAAACTACTTTTACGCATCGAGATTTTCTAGGATTACAGCTACGCCTTGCCCTCCACCACAGCATGCATTAGCGCAACCATATTTGGCGCCCTTATCTTTAATAATTCGTCCTACAGTTCCGATTAAGCGGCACATTGTAGCACCTAAAGGATGCCCTATGGCGGTGGAACCTCCTTTCACATTAACCTTTTCTTCAGGAATGTTAAGCTTATCCATACAATTTAAAGCAACTATACAGAAAGCTTCATTAATTTCCCAGAAATCAATGTCATCAGCAGTTAAGCCAGCATGTTGTAATGCCATTTTAGTAGCAGGAACAGGGCCACGACCCATTACAGTAGGATCTACTCCCGCAAATCCAATAGAAACGATTTTTGCTAATGGATTAATACCTCTCTTTTTAGCTTCTTCAGCATCCATCAAAACACATGCTGTAGCACCAGCATTCAAAGGTGAAGCATTCCCTGCAGTTATTACACCATCTTTACTACCAACAAAATCCTGATATCCTTGACGACCAAGATCTTGTCCTTTAGCTGTTTTTTTAATGAAATGAGGTTTAGAAACAGGTCTTAAACCTGCAACTCCTTCAAGTGTTGATTTTCTAGCTGCCATATCCTTATCAACCATTAATGGTTCATCAGGATTCCCTTCTGCGTGCCCTTCAATTGGAATAATCTCGCCTCCATTGACACCAGAGGTGAACCAACCTTCCTCCTGCGATTTTATTGTTAAATTGTGTGCTCTTACACCAAATTTATCCATATCTTCTTTAGTAAATGTTGGAATTTCTTCTTCAAATAATTTTTGTGCCGTCGACAACATATCCGTTGCGATAAGTAAATCATATTCTCCTTTTCGTGCATATTTAGCGTCATATAATGGTGAAGATTTACTTGCAGCTGAAAGATTTGGAACTATCCATTTGTTTTGAATTCCCATTGGTACTCGCGTAAGGTGTTCCATTCCACCAGAAATTGCGATTTTGCTATAACCTGTCGCAATTTCTAAAAATGCTAAATTAAAACCTGCTGCTGCTGACCCGCATTGTTTATCTAACGCTTGGCAAGAGGTTCTTACATCAATTCCTGCAAACCAAGTAGGAAATTTCCCTCCATAAGTCCAGTGTTCTCCTACACTAAAAGCGCTTCCAACTGTAAATGAATCGATGTCTTTAGATCCAATACCTTTATCTGCTAATCTATTATTCATCATATCTTTTAATAGTAACGAAAGAAGCGTATCTCCTCTTATGTCACCGAAAACATCTCTTTCGGGGGCCCTAGGTCGAGAACGTGAAAATGCTGTTCTGGCGTAATCGACCAGCCAAACTTCTTCTAAATTTGCCATGTTTTCTAACACTTTTTATATTTTTTTTATATGAATTTATATTTTAAATATTAAATTAGGTTATTTAAAATTAAAATTAAAGTTTTTGATA
>SDNM01000052.1 GCA_004524385.1 Promethearchaeota archaeon | reverse complement strand
TAAAAGATTGGCTAAATTTGAATCGTTTTATTTTTTGTCCAGGCTGCTTGATCGGAACAGTTATCACATCGATATCAACTTGTTTAAAAGAGAGAGGGTTTACATCAAAAGACTATGCTATTGTGTCAGGTATCGGATGCACTGGTCGATCAAGTGGTTGTTTTAAGGCGCCAGCTTTTCATACTACTCATGGAAGAGCGATTCCCTTTGCAACGGGTCTTAAGCTAGCAAATCCTAAATTAGAAGTTATTGTACTTTCAGGAGATGGTGATCTTTTTGCCATTGGGGGTAATCATTTTATCCATGCTGCTAGACGAAATATTGAAATTACAGTTCTCTGTGTTAATAATAATGTTTATGGTATGACAGGAGGGCAAGTTGCACCCACTACTCATTTAGATGACATAACTTCGACAACCCCTTATGGAAATATAGAACCTCCTTTCAATTTAATAAGTTTGGCAGCCGCAGCAGGCGCAACTTATGTTGCTAGATGGCCTGGATATGACACCCTTAGATTACAGAAAAGTATTTTTAAGAGTATAGATAATGAGGGGTTTAATTTCATAGAGGTGCTTGCACCTTGCTTCATTCAATATGGGACTAAAAATAGGCTTGGAGATGCTGTCGAGATGTTAGAATGGATGAAAAAACAGATTCAAATCAAAACAGATTGTCCCCCTCATATGGCGACCTTCGATTTTAAAAAAGGTGTTATTATTTGTGGCGAATTTGTTGAAGAAAAAAGAGAAGGATTTACAAAAAAAATAGAACAAATTCGGGAGAAGGCAAAAAGCAAAAAAATTAAAAAATGACGGTGAAAAGATGACAAAAAGCGAAGACAAACCTTTTGGAGGGCCAGATATTGGAGTTTTTCTTTGTAAGTGTGGAAAAAATATTGGTGGTACTATAGATATCGACCAATTAGCCGAAGAGATTGAGAAGATTCCAGAAGTTAAATTAGTTCAAGTTAACCCATATACATGTTCTGACCCCGGACAGTTAGAAATTGAAACCGCTATAAATGAGCAAGGAATAGAAAAGATAGTTGTGGCTGCCTGTAGCCCAAGATTGCATGGACCAACATGGAAAAAACTTCTAAGTAGAGTTGGAATTAATCCTTCCTTAGTGGAAGTGGCTAATATCAGAGAGCAATGTAGCTGGATTCATTTATCAGAGAAGCAAAAAGCCACTGAAAAGGCCAAAGAATTAATTGAAATGGCGATTGCGAAAGCTGAATTATTAGAAGAAGTTGATAATATTATAGTTCCTGTTAAACAACGAGTATTAATCATCGGAGGCGGTGTGGCAGGAATTCAAGCTGCTTTAGATTTAGCTGATGATTATAAAATCATTCTTGTTGAGAAATCGCCTACCATAGGAGGAAATATGGCTCTTATTGATAAAACTTTTCCAACAATGGATTGTTCTATTTGTATTCTAGGCCCAAAAATGGCGGATGTAGGGAATCATGAGAATATTAAATTAATTTCTAACGCAGAAGTTACAAACATATCAGGTTATATTGGTAATTTTGAAGTCACTATTAAAAAGAACCCTCGATATGTAAATGAAGATCTTTGTACGGCATGTGACGATTGCGTTGATGTTTGTCCTGTAAATGTTACGGATGAATATTCTGGCAACTTAGGTTGGAGAAAGGCAATTTATATCCCCTACCCCCAGGCTGTACCTGCTAGCTATATAATCGACGAAAAAAATTGCTTGGGTCTTTCACCTCTAGCTTGTGGAAAGTGTGTTTCCGCATGTGAAAAAGAGGCTATCAATTACGAAGATATTGAGAAAATTTTCACCTATAAAGTTGGTGCTATTATTGTTGCAGTTGGCTTTGAGAAATTTGATCCCTCTAAAATTCCAGAATATGGATGGGGTCGTTATCCTAATGTGATTACAACATTTGAATTTGAAAGATTAATCAATGCGGCAGGACCAACATACGGAGAACTAGTACGACCTAGTGATCTTCGTAAACCAAAAAAGGTAGCTTTTATCAATTGTGTTGGGTCGAGAGATCTTAGATTCAATCCTCATTGTTCTAACTTTTGTTGTATGGAGAGTATTAAGGATAGCCTCCTAATTAAGGAACATTGGCCTGATATTGAGGTTGTTATTTTTTATATCGATATTAGGGCGTTTGGCAAAGGATTTGAAGAATTATATTTACGTTCAAGAGAAGAGGGTGTTTTATATATTCGTGGACGTCCAGGTCGAATTAAAGAAGATCCTAAAACAAAAAGCCTTATTGTTACTGTTGAAGACATAAGCACAGAAACAATATTATCTGAAGAATTTGATTTAGTGGTTCTCTCTGTTGGAGCAGAAGGGTCCTCGGAATCTATTCCATTTCCAATTGCTAAGGATAAGAAAGGTTTTTATATTGAAGCTCATCCAAAACTTAGACCTGTGGATACACCTACTGATGGTATTTATGTTGCAGGAGGAGCTGAATCTCCAAAAGATATTCGCGAATCGGTTACCCAAGCCAGTGCTACAGCAGGTCGGATTGCAAAATTGCTTTCAAAAGGAGAATTCCAAGTGGAACCATTATATGCGGTTGTTGATGTTGAAAAATGCACAGGTTGTGGAATATGTGCATCGAGGTGTCCTTACAATGCTATTACCGTTGATCAAGAAAAAAAAACACCAGCCTATATCAGACCTATTTTATGTAAAGGATGCGGAACATGTGCTGCTGATTGCCCTTCAGACGCCATTACTATGACAAATTTTACAGATGCTATGATTTATCGTCAAATTGATATCGCACTTCGCGAAAATGCCTCCAAGAAAGTAGTGATTTTTGCATGCAATTGGTGTTCTTATGCTGGAGCTGACTTAGCTGGAACCAGTCGAATGCAATATCCAACCAACACTAGAATTATTAGAACTATGTGTTCTGGAAGAGTCGATAGCGATTTTATTAAGTATTGCTTCAAAAAAGGTGTCGGAGCGGTTATGTTAACAGGATGTCATCCGGAAGATTGTCATTATATATCAGGCAACGATTTTGCCATAAAAAGAGAAAAGAAAATTAGAAGCTGGATGAAAAAAAATAATATTGCAGACGAACGATTTATCATTGAATGGATGTCTGCTGCCGAAGGTAAAAAATTTGCTGATATAGTCTCTAAAATTAGCGCTGTAGCTTTGAGACAATAATATGTTTTAATAATGATAGTGTTAAAATTTGAAAACATATTAGAATTTAAAAGTAGAATTGAATAAATTCAAAAATTAACTATTTTTAATTTTTAGTAAAAATTTGTGTTTATTATGAGAGAAGTAGCAATAATTGGTGTGGGGCATACTAAATTTGGTCGATTAAATGATAAAAGTTTATTGGATTTACTATGCGAGGCTTCATTGGAAGCTATAGAGGACTCAAACACAAGTAATACAGATTTCGATTCTGTATATGTAGCTTCCATGCTTGCTGAGACGTTAAATCATATGACAGGAGTTGCTAGTGCTCTGGTAGATAGAATTGGTCTACTCCCAGCTGCTGCTGATCATATCAAGAATGGCCCTGCATCTGGGGGATCGGCAATAAAGAACGCATTTTATGCTATTGCTTCAGGAGCCTGTGAATTAGTTTTAGTCTCAGGGGCAGAGAAAATGACACATATTACTCTTCCAGGTGGTGTTACCTCAGCTGTGGCTACAATGACTCATCATAATGCAGAACGAATTCATGGGGCTTCCCTTCCATCATTTGCGGGATTATTAACTCGAAGTTATATGGAAAAATATAATGTTCCCAAAGAATGGATTACCAGTATCGCAGTAAAAAATCACAGAAATGGTTTGAATAATCCTTATGCTCATTTCCAAAAAGAAATTACACTTAAAAAAGCAATGGAATCTCCAATTATTGCTGATCCCTTACAATTATATGATATATGTCCAATTTCGGATGGCGCTGCTGCAATTGTAATGTGTGATGCGAACATCGCCAAAAAATATTGTGATTCTCCTATTCTAATTACAGGAGTTGGTCAAGCAACAGATACACATATAATTTATGAGCGAGAAGATCTTACAGTCTTAAATGCATTGCGAATTTGCTCAAAACAAGCCTACGATATGGCAAAAAAAACGCCTAATGATATCGATGTTTTTGAAGCTCATGACGCATTCACTATCCTTGAAGCTATACAAAGCGAAGACATTGGATTTTTCAAGAAAGGAGAAGGGGCAAAAGCTGCTCATGAAGGCTTAACAGAAATTGGGGGAAAAATACCCATTAACCCTTCAGGCGGTTTAAAGGCAAGGGGTCATCCACTCGGGGCGACTGGTGTTGCTCAAGTTATAGAATTAGTATGGCAATTAAGAGGGGAAGCTGGCAAGCGACAAGTCGCAGATGCGGATACAGGTATTACTTGCAATTTTGGAGGATTTGGGAATAATATTGTATCGATTTTAGTTGAGAGGATGTGATCCTTAATGAATAATAAAGAAAAATTAGAGGGGATAAAGTGTAAAAAATGTTTTTATTTACAACACATAAGTCATCTAAGATGTTTAAAATGTAAAAATGACACATTTGATACAGTTGAAGCTAAAGGTGATTGCATTCTATTAACTTACACAATATTACACGCCCCGCCAATGGAATTTAGAGACAAAAAATATTACATTCTTGGAGTAGTGCAGTTTGAAAATGGAATGAAAGCCCTTGGTCAAATATGGCCTAAAGAAAATTTGATCATTGGGATGAAATTAAAACCGATATATGAAAAAGTTTGTAATGATCTTGATGGGAATGAAGTTAATGCATATGTTTTTAAATAACTTCTTTTAGTTTTTCTTGTTTCTAATATATTTTGAGATTTTAGGTAATAGAGGTATAAATTCATGAGGATCTCCAAATACAGGAACATTCTTTTCAAATAATTTCTTAAGAAGTCGCTCCCAATCTTCAGGACAATTAATTCGTTTTATGATTGGAATTAACGGTTTTTTATGTTTATGACCTAATGTTAAGGTCTCAATCATTTCATCCTCAAAAGTTTTGTCTAATCTAGTCCTAAAAGATAAATCACTGTTGAAATAAAAGCTTGGTAAATCTACTATCATTCCATCTATATTTGTATCTGATAAAGCGCTATCAATAATTTTATAAAAGGTTTCACTATTGAAAACTTGTGCAGAAACATCTAATGGATTCTTAGAGCTTGTTCCAAGTGTATGAAAAAGTTGTGTGATTTGTTTTTGAATATCAGGGCTGAAGGGAGGGACTTTCATTCCTGCTTTTTCAATTAGATCAACCAATATAACGCCATAACCCCCACTGCTGCTAATTACAGCTAGATTTTTTAGATCAAAAAGACCATATAATTCTATTAAATAGGCAAAAGATAGCAATTGTTCGATAGAATCCAATTCAATAATATTATATTGTGTAAAAATCGCGTTCCATATATGATTCTCTCCCGATAGCGTCGCTGTATGTGTTTTTGCAGCAATTGAACCAGTTTCAGTTTGGCCACCTCTTACAATCGCAATAGGTTTTTTGTTTTGTTTTAGGATTTTTTTTAATTCAACCCCTCTCTCTTTTTTAATTCCCTCAATATAACACAATATTACCTTGGTCTCGGGATCATTAATTAGAAAATAGAGTAAATCAACAAAATCTAAATCAGTACCATTTCCAAAAGAGAATACTTTACTAAAATGTAATCCTAACTGATTTCCACCATAGATGACTAAATTACATATTCCACCGCTTTGAGCTAGAAATGCAATATCACCGCTCTTTGGCGAGAATTTTGGCCTCCACGCAATACCTAATTTTGGATAATATAAACCCAGACCATTAGGACCTAATAGTCTGACTTTATTTTTAGCTCTTCTTAATAATTCTCTTTCTAGTTTTCTCCCTTCTTCTGTTCCAGAGTCAGAGAATTCTGCAGTAAAAACACTAGCCAATTTTACACCTTTTTCGACACACTCATCCATTACTTCTAAAATTAGTGAGGGTGGAACTGATATAAAAACAAAATCAACTTCACCGGGAATAGCACTTAATGAAGGATAGATCATATTTTTATCGAATCCAGGTATTTCTTTTATGTTTGGGTTTACCGCGTATAATTTTCCTTTGAAGTTCTCAGCATGGTTTCTAAAAAAGAAGAAATTTCTTTTCTTCGAAGTTCCTATAACCGCCATTGATTTAATATTATTAATAAAAGATAGATCTTTTACATCTATGTCAGAAGTCTCGGAATGTGTCATTTAAAATAAAAAATTAATTGTTTGCTAATTTTATTAAAGAAAATAGTTAAAAGAATAAAAATATATACTCGTTGGACTTTAAAGAGATAAGACTTCTTCCATTTTGTTCATAATTATATTAATCAACATATTAAGTTTTAATTACTGGAGTTTTAATTTCAGGAACATTATTTTTTATGAATTCTATAGATTCCTTTGCCTCTTGAAAAGTCAACTCAAAGACTATGGGTCCCTTAAAATTATACGCATGAAGTGTTTTTAAGAAGTTTACTGGAAAATTCTGTCCCGTCCCTAACGCAGCATGGTCAGCACCTCCACCAGAATTATAATCTTGTAGATGAATTTCACTTGTTATATCAAGGTTTTCTTCAGTAAATTCAACGAGATCGACATCGCCAGAGTAACCCCCCAAGAAATGAGCGGTGTCAATACATAAATTGGGTCCTTTCAATTTTTTGATTATTTCTAATGTTTTTTGGAAGGGAAATTCAATATTTTCAATCGCAATTTTTGTTATATCCATCTTTGTTTCTTTAACTAGCTTCTTTACACTTGAAACAGCAAAATCAACGAATAAATTTGCAATAAATTCTTTATATTTTGGCTCAATTTCCATACTCATAATCTCAGATGCAAATGTTCCTGAAGGATGGAGTACAAATACTTCAATATCAGGTTCCAAAAATTTGAACGTGTTATATGATTCAATTAGACTTTGAACGCTGGCATCTCGGATGAATTTATTTGGACTTACTAATTCAATGGTCCATATAGGGAAATGTGCGGAATATGTTATATCATACTCCTTTATAAAAGATTTCAATCTTTTTCTCTCATCATCAGGTATTTGTATCGGTAATATTTGAAATAGATCTAAGGAAATCTCGCAATGTTGATAACCTTTTTCAATGGCTTCTAAAATAATATCTGAAAAGCGAAAATTCAAGAAGCTAGCAAGCCCCTTCTCTTTTTTAAATACGCTTGCGATGTTTTCGACTTCTATAGGTGTAATTCCAAATCGCATAAAAATATATCCTTATTTTATAGTTATATTTATTATAATTACAAAGTATTAAATTCTTTTATTTTTTTAAAAAATAAAACAGTTAATTATAAGCAATAACTAGTTTTAAAAATAAAGATAAATATTAAGATGGGATTCTTTTGACTGACGAAGATAAAAAAATCGAAGAAAGATCTGAGAGAATTATTAACCTTTTTAACGCATTTAAAGGTAAAAATATTGGAGAGGCTCCTGGACCTATTCCTCCTTTTACAAAATGGTTGAATGGTGTAATAATTTCCGCTAAAAGAGGTGAGGTTGAGCTAGAATTCGAGATTCGCCCTGAGTGGGGTAATCCTACAGGTTTACTTCACGGCGGAATGCAATGTGGATTAATGGATGACGCGATTGGAATAACGACGGCAACTTTAGGTTATGAAGGATTTCTAATCTCGATAGATTTTCACATTGACTACTTAGGAAAAGCCAAAATTGGTGAGAAAATTCGAGTTATTGGAAAAATTATTCGGGAGGGCAAAAATATTGTAAATGCGATTTCACAGATATATAAAGTAGATGGCAAATTAATTGCTTCTGGTAATGCAAACTTATTAAAAACTAAATTTAAACCAGATTATGTGAAAGAAGTTGATAGAATTGATAATAAGGATCTTTAAAGTTATTAATCCTTGAAAAACAAAACTTTATCAAATCCTATTTTTAAATTCTATAGATAAAAAAGTCTAAGATCTTTAAATTATAAAGTAAGATATTTATAATAATTATAAATTACAAAATAAAGTATTCCAAGATTATAGAAAAAATAATGGAATTTTCAAAAAAATGTTAACTCAAGAATATGTCAATGATATTTTAAAAACCCAATGTGTTAATCTTCGATTCCATGCAAGAGGTGGACAAGGAGGTGTTACTGCTTCTAATTTATGCGTAGAAGCGTTCAAGGGTCGTGGCATTTGCCAGCCTAAATTTGGAGCGGAACGAGCAGGGAGTCCGACAGAGAGTTATGTTCGTCTTTCGTTTGATTATGATTTAATCCGATCAAATGAACAAGTTTATGGTCCTCATTTTGTTTCTGTATTAGATCCTTCTTTACTTGCAGAAGTGGACGTTACTGCTGGTATGCCTCAAGGGGGTTGGTTGATTGTAAATACTGTCATGAATCAATTAGAAATCCAAGATCTCGTTAAAAGAAAGGATTTAAACATCGCTACGATTGATGCAACTAATATTGCTATGGAAATTTTAGGCAGAAATATAACAAATACAATCATTCTAGGTGCTCTAATTAGAGTTTCTCACTTATTCTCTCTTGAGGATTTATCAGATGCGATTATGAGAAGATTTAAAGGTGAAATAGCGGGAAAAAACATTGCCGCAATTAAACAAGCTATTGAAGAAACATGTTTATATGAAGTCAATATCGAACTTGACTTTTCAAAAGATACAAAGGTTCCTTGGCAACAAGTTGAGTTAGGTTTGCCAGGAGACAGAGAATTACACAAGGCCGGAGTGTGGTACTGCGATGAAAATGTCATAAAAGTTGGAAGT
>SDNM01000051.1 GCA_004524385.1 Promethearchaeota archaeon | reverse complement strand
TTGCAGCAATTAGTAGTGAAAATATTTTAACAAGAGAGGTAACAGGACTAGTAAAGGGAAAAAGGACTTATATGGCACCACTTTGTGAGAAAGGAGAATGGGATTTTGAAAAATTAACATCTAAAGCTTCTAAATTAACTGATCATGCAAGAATTTTCTATGAATTGGGAGGCAATAAGGATGGTAAATATGATGTTGTCATTAGAAGTATTAATAGCATTGATGCAAGAACGGCAAGCGTAACCAATTTGCCTTTCGAGATTTTTAATGAATTAAAAGAGAAATTACTTGAGATCCCAGAAACAAGAAACATCTATATTGATGTAACCTCAAAACCACCTGCTACAATAGAATATGTATAATAAAAGCAATTAAGATAAATTCTTCTCTTTCCATTTCTTCATAAAATCTTTAAAGCTTTTATCAGATATTCCAAGGGAATTTTTATTATCTTTTTTCAATTTTGAATTATAATTAGAATTAGCATTATGCTTAAAATTTGAGGTTTTTTTAAATTTTAATTCCCAATCGAAATATGAAGATATTTTTGTTAATGCTTTTGACATCTTATTTTTAATACTCATTTTGTAAATAATAAATTAAGACACCGTGTAAATTTTCTAATTCATAAAGTTAGTAAAAATTCGAATATTAATATTTAGGGTCTTTAAATTATAATCCGTTGCGAAAGAACGGAATAAGACAATTATGTACAAGCTTTTAAGAGAGAAGAAAAGAAAATAGAAGGCGGGGGTGTGCCGACAAAAATCAGAGAGGCTTTTAAAAATTCTTTTTAAGTAACTATAAATATTTATTATTGAGATGTTTAAAAAAGCCCGATCTTTAGTGATTCCTATCATTCTTATTATACTTGTTCAACAAATTTCCCTTATATCTGCTGAAGAGATTAATGTAAAATGGGAATACACGATGCGTACTACTTTTATTCGAAATTTTGATATGTTTGATTATTTTAATGCCACGGTTGGATATAGGACTCGACAGGATATATATTTAGATGGCAGTGAAGGTAATGAGGGTTTTTATGCACAATCTTCAAGAATTTATTTAAATATGTCAGTAAATGATGATTCGATTGTCGATTCACTTGGAAAAATTTATAATTATGAAGATTGTATGGATTTTAGAATGAATTCCTTAATTAGGATGCTCTATTTAGATATAAATAAATCAGTTTTGTCTACAGCTACAAGGGATAAAATATGTGATGCTTTAGGGAAAGCAAAATATTGGCACGATGAACCCAGCAGTGATTCAGCAATTTTTACAACAGAGAATCATCAAATCCTCTATCATACATCGGAACTACTTGTTGGACAATTATTTCCCGGTGATCTTTTCACAAATTCAGATATGACTGGATATGAGAAAGTCTTACATGCAACTCCTTACGTTAAACAATGGTTAAATTGGCGCGGTCAATTTGGTTTTTCTGAATGGCACTCAAATACTTATTATGTTGAAGATATTGCTGCTTTAGTAAATCTAGTAGACTTTGCTTTAGATGAGGAAATTGCGCGAAAAGCAGCCATGGTGCTAGATCTGATGGCTTTTGGTTTTGCTATTAATTATTTTAAAAACAGGTATGCTACTTCAATGGGGCGTACTTATGACACTTCTCATGTAGGCACAAATACACGGGATAGTGTCTCAGATGCGGTATGGATTATGTTGGGAATAGGAGAGCATGATACTTGTGATCCTAACAATATGGCAGCAGTTGCTTTAGCAACAAGTGATCATTATGCTCCTCCCCCCATATTCGAGCTAATTGCGCAAAATTCAACCCTTAATTGTGAAAGTAAGGAAAGACATAATCTATATTTAAGTGAAGGAGATGAATATGGAGTAGATTATGAAAATGATTTAATGTATTGGTTAGGATTACAAGCTCATTTAGCACCTCAAACAATTGAAGCAACATTTGATCATGTAGTAGATAATAATAGAGACCCTATGACTTTATTTGGACCTCAAATCCTCATGGATTTTTTAAAATTCATGGCTTTCATAAAAGGAATTTCTCTTAGCGATTATTCTCAAACAATCAGAGGGATAACCCAGGGAATTATGCTTGAGGCCGCAAATATCTATACATATCGGACACCAAATTATCAACTTTCAGGTGTACAAGATCACATGAAAGGAATGAACGGAGCACAAGAAATGATTTGGCAGGCAACTTTGGATGATGATGCTTATGTTTTTACAAATTCTCCAGGTGGATATACTCATGGTTTAAACCAATTTTTTATGGGCGGGTGGAAACCTCGAGCGACCTTATATAAGAATATTGGTGTCATCCAATACGATAGAGAGGTTATGCCTTTTGAAGCAGAGTTAGTAATCTTCTTAATGAATCTCTTTACAGGCTATAAGTTTTATAATCATGCTTATTTTCCTCGATCGGCTTTTGATGATGTTTATTTGAGCGATAAATGGTCAATGGGTGCTAAAGATGACGGTTATGTGGCACTTTACACTTATGAACCTTCAACATGGGTTTCAGATTACGAGCTTCAGACCCGAGGTTATAAGAATTTATATGTTGTAGAATTAGGTGATAAGGATACTTATGGATCTTTTGAGGATTTTCAGGACGCTATATTGGATATCACCATGAGTGTTACTCCATTATCCTTGGGTTATGATATTAGTTATACTTCCCCTTCTCAAGGCGATGTGACTGTGAGTTGGGATGACCCCATGTATGTAGACGGTAACAAAATTGATTTAGGAGATTATAAACGATTCGATAATCAGTATTGCCAGCAAGATTTTTATACAAGTAGAACAATCATAGAACATGAAGGTCACTACTTAGAACTTAATTTTATTAATAGTTCGAGATATTATAAGGCACTATAAAAGATGATAAAAAATTGAATAAGAAAAAGATTGGAAATGCATTAAGAGATTTCTGGAAAACTAGTATTAAAGGGATGATTTTCGTAGTTTTCGGACTATATCTTACTAGATTTAATGTAGGAATGGGTAGATATGAAACAAATATATTATTTGGGACAACAGCATATTTATTTCTAGCACGTTCGGGCTTACTGATGGTTAAATACCTTCAAAATTCTGATGAAAAAACATCATTACATACATTTATTATGAGTATCATTATGTATGCCATTGGATTTACCGTGACTTTAATAAATATGGCAGTCTTTAATCTTGATATTCTTATATTAATTCCACTCATAGTAATTGGAGGTCTCTGGATAGGACTCAGTCTCTTTGCATCAAAAAAAGATAAAAGTGAGATTGTTATAAAAATTTTAATGTGTCTCTCATTTTCTCTTGGTTTAATCTATGGAGCTAGTCTAAATCTTGTAATCTTTCCAATATATGTCTTACTCTTCTTTTTTACTTTCTTTTTTCTTCAATTATCAAGAGAATATATAAAAGACGTAAGATATTTAGAAGGTATAGTAAAAGAAAAGAAGCACAGAATCAAGAAACTGCGTAAAAGGATCAAGAACTTGCGTAAAAGAATCGGTTCAAAAAAGTATCAAGCACCAACAAAGTACAAAATAAAAAAAAATCTAAAGAAAAGATCGGTCAATATTCCATTAACTAACGCTCAGAGTAAGGATTTATTAAAAAAATCCATGTTTTCTCAAATTATTGCAATTGCTCTAGCAGGGGGTATACATTTAACTCTAGTCTTAACCGTCCTATTTAAGGGTATTGCTTATCCTAGGGCGTTTTTATTTTTTATGATCATCATATATATTCCATTACTTGGCTCGGCTTGTTTATTAACCCAGGGTAGCATCTCAAATAGTAAAATTCCAAAGAAAGCAGGCTTATTAGTTTCCTTCGGTATGTTAGCAATGTTAATGGCAATCTTACTCTCAGTATAAAGGTTTGATTAACTTTAACACTTAATTTTAATAATTGTTCGCGAACTCACTTAATCCACAAAACATGATAAATCCTTTTGAACAGAACTATTTTTATAATCTTTCGTCAATAGGATTTCAAGCTCGGGGAATTCTAAAGGAAAGATGTTTTCAAAGGCTCTTTTTAGTAATTCGATATACTTCCTTTTATCATATTGATGTTTCCTTGGATCGTACAAGTCTGAAAGGATTACCTTTTTTTCTGGAAAGTTTGGATCGGCTTCTGCGTTGAGAATAATGTATTGTACATTTTTTCCTGCCGAGGCTACAACTCCAGATCGTTCCAGTTGCCTTGCTGCGACAGCTTGATATGAATTTACTTTGTAAGCCGAAGGTTTACGAGAGATCCTTTGCTTTATTGTCAGTTCTTCTCTCGATATCTTGCCTGAGAGTATTCGATCCACATATTCAAAGAGCTTTTTTCTTGCGTCGGGAATTCTATTCATGAATTCATCAACAGAAGTCGCACCTTTGAACACATCAATAAATGCATATTGGGCGTCTTTTACGATTTTTGGGATGTCGCGTCGCCTGACTTCAATGCCTCTAACCTTAAGTTCTCCGTCGCTTTTGATGCCCCAGTAATGACTGAGTGCAGGTATATCAGGTTCTGCCCGGGATGGAAGGAATATTATTACATTATATCTTCCTTCCCAATTCATGGGAATCCTTGTCTCTTTTGAAATATCTTCGACGATTTTCTTGGTCACATTGTCGAATTCTTCAGGAGGTCTTCCCTTTGTGTCTTTCAGCCATAGAGAGTCCACAATGCCGTGAATAATTCGGCACCCATATCTCTCGGCAATCTCTGCAGCACGCATAAGAAATTCACGAGCAAAAGCACAGACCGTCTGATGGGCCTCTATCTTCCCAAAGCGGGCGTTTTTAAATCCTAAATACCCAAAGCTTACGACAAGCACCCATTTCAGGGCAATGTCAGTGAATTTGTATCGAATTTCATCGTGAGTTTTATTATAGTCTTTGTACTGCAACCTTTTTCCCAAGGGTAAGCTGATAGACTCTGCAATGATACCTCGTCGTTTGGTACAAATGTGAAAATCCAATCCAGGTACTTTAATGCCAGTTCCATCATCCTTACAGCACTTGCAGTTTATTGTTTCTGAAGAGACATTATATTCCGACATTAAAGAAGGATACATTGAAGAAAAATCAAGCTCAACCACTTGATCAAACACACCAATTAAAGGCTGGAAGATGTGTCCTCCTCGGTCTCCATATATCAAATCCATTCCAGATCGAAATCCCTCGGGGCTTTTCTTAAACGGAGGAATTAAATGATCGAGTTTATACGCATTGTAGAATTGAATCGACTGCAATGCTCCACCGATTGTAATTCGTGCTAATCGTTGGAGAGTGACCCGCGAGATGCGTGCTACTTCAATAACACCAGGAATGTTTCCTTCAGTGAAGTGAAGGCTGGCGTAAGTGGTCGTGTCCAAATGAAACCTTCCCGTAAAATAAACTTGAGTTTTTGAACGACGTCGAATAATTCCATAGGACATATAATGGTCAGAACCCCCTGAAAGATCAAAAATACAGTTTTTAAGGGGTGTCTTGTCTCGAGATAAGTAAAGATCCTTTGATACACGATTTTTTGACGCACGTGCAACCAAATATGGAAACATAAACTCATCTCCGTTCTGCGTGAGAATTATATCGGGATCGATTTTCTCAATCACTCTACTTATCATTCTCAGATTTTCTGCCTCATCAGCCAAATCGATCAGAATTTTGCGCTTTTTGTAGCCATCTGCTCTTGGAACATTGTTTTCATCATTTTCCACAATACTTACTATAGCATAGGCAAGAGGGTCGTTGTAGTATGCTCTAAGTCCGCGCTTCTGGACTTTAATATCTAACCATACTGCCTTTAACGGAGGCAATTCATAAAATAGTTCTTCATTATCGTCCTTCAACTCTAAGGAGATCAACCGCATAACCTTTTCCTTTTTCCTTTTGTCCCTCTCAATTTTCACCGTAAATTTACAGCGAGACATCGGGAATATATCGTTTACGTAGAAATACATCTGCGAGATCGGTAGATCCGTATTATAGAGAGTAAAAAGCCCTACTTCGTCGATTTCGCAAATCACTTTTTTGAATACTGAAGGCTTTGACACGGAAACGCCAAAAATCTTCGTTTTCCCATGATCCTCTAACTTCACATATTTTTCACAGATGCGAACGCGTTTTACTTTTGGATGAGACTTTAGAATGTTTTTTAATCTTTTTAAATCGTTGCCAGCGCTTTTATTAGGTACGGCAAAAAATTCAGGGGAAAAATCTTGAACTATCTTCACATTTTTCCCTTCTTTTTTAACCCAAAGAATTACCCCTTCACTAAAAGTTGAAACATCCAAAAGCCAGCCGTCAAATTGCTCTTGAGAATCCAAATTACTTATCCTTTAATTTTTCTTCCAATTCTTTAATTTTTTTCTCTAAAAACTCGATTTTTTTTTCTTGTTCGACTGCGAAAGACATGAATAATATTTCTGAAAGCATTGGACGGGCGCTCAAACTCCCCGCATCGGCGTGAATTCGAGCAAAATTCATTAATTTGTGAAAGAGTTCCTGATCTTCGGGACGAAGCGCTCTTTTAAAATCCTTCCAGCTTTCTATTTCATGTTCTAACGCAGGCCTAAAAGAAGGCACGGTTCTTCCCATAATGATTACCAAAAGAAGTAATTTGTCATGAAATTTAAAAAAAAATACGTCGAAAATTTTCTGATTTCATAACGTGTTATCTTAATAAAGAGAATTATTGATTAGGAAACATTCTATTTGCTCATTATTTTCCTTATCAACAGCTCAAAAGATTCGTTTACGTTTTCTCCTGTTAAAGAAGAGGTCTTTATATAATCAAAATAATTGTCATTTACTTCCAAGGTACTTAATACTACATCATCAATATTTTTTGTGTCCCCGTCGGTCATATCAAGTTTAGATCCAACAATCAATATAGGGATGTCCCCTTGTTGATCTAACAAGTCCAACCAGAAATATATATTATTTAAACTGTTAAAGCGCGTTAAATCAAATAAAACTAGGGCACCTAAAGTGCCTTCGATCCATTTAGACTTAGCGAAAAGCTTTTTGAATTGTGTCTGGCCTCCTAAATCCCATATAACGAGTTCATAAGTTTTATCATTAATATTAATATTTTTTGAAAAAAATTCTAATCCTTTAGTTAATTTCGTTTCAGATTCAAATTTATCATGAATATACCTATTTAATAACGTAGTTTTACCTACCCCACCATCACCAGCGATAACCAGCTTGATTATATGATCTGACATAAATTAAACTATCTCTATAAATCTTATACTTTTTAGGAGAAATGATGTAATAAATACTTACTAATTATTTTCTTTGTTCGTGTTATGATAATGACAATAAAAAAAATAGATTGATATTCCTTTTATCTTTTTTGAAATGATGATTTATTCTCCATTTTAGATAACTTATTTATAATGAGTAAAAACAATATTTACTAAACAATATTTAATAAGATGATTTTATGAGTGATAAACTAAAATGGCATGCTCCTTGCGGTATTTATTGCAAAAGATGCCCTGGTATTAGATTTTACAAATGTAAAGGTTGCCAAGAACAAAAAGGTCAAGTAAAAGATTTTCCAGTATGCAAGACTTATGAATGTGTTACAAGTAAGGGATATGAGTTTTGTTATGAATGTGCAGATTTTCCGTGTGAAATGCTTCAACCTATAGTAAATTTTGAGATTTTTGCCCCTCATAATTCAAAAGTTTACAATCTAATTATGATTCAGAAGCATGGATTAGAAAAATGGAATGAAATTTGCGAAGAAAAGTCAAAATTATATTACGAAGGAAAGAAAGTTAAGTACGGTGGCGACCCTTTAACACTTGAAAAAAAAGATCCACGCATGTATAAAAAGAAAAAGGAATAAAATAAGCAAAGGAATTCATTGTGCCAATTAGCGAAAAACGTAGCTTACCTAGAAATGTTGTTCTCCATTTAACGGAGAATTGCAATCTCCGATGTAAGATGTGTTATTTTTGGGGAGAAACTGGGGCTTACTCTAACTCTAAACTTGGAAGAAAACCAATATCATTAGAACTTGAGTTAGTGAAGCAGATAATACACGATTTAACTCCATCTAAGCCATTTTACAGCCTTTTTGGAGGAGAACCTCTCATGTACCCCTTTATAGAAGATATTATTTGTGCAATTAAAGAAGCAGGATCCATCATAGACACTCCTACTAACGGTACATTATTAGCAGAACACGCTAAAATGCTGGTTCGAACGGGTTTCGATTGTGTTAGGGTATCAATTGACGGCCCTCGGGAAATAACAGATGAACTGCGTGGTAAAGGAAGCCACGATAAAGCTTTTAATGGTATCGAAACCCTTCATGAAGAAAAAATAATAGCTAAGAAGAAAAGACCATATATCGGTATCCTTTATACAGTAACTCCCAAAAATTATCATTCTATTGAGCAATTTTTTCTTGAAGATCTAAACCTATCAGCCATTAACAATATATCAATACAGATGCAAAACTTCCTGACAGACGAGATGGGTAGTAAATACGCAGAAATGATTAAATCTAACTTCGGGATCACAAGCGATAGTTATTGGAAGGGATTTATCAGATCCACTCGAGATTTTAATGATGTGGATACCGTTGAGTTGGCCCACCAAGTTAATAAAGTAGTTAAACACTTAAAAAAAATCGGAAAAATTGTTATACTCGAACCTCCTACTTTCTCTCCAGAAAATCTTAAAGCCTATGTCGAAGCAAGATGGAATGATATGTCAGACACTTATGGTGGATGTTTAGTGCCTTGGGTTAGTGTCGATATTACCGCCGCTGGAGATGTAGCTCCTTGCCATGCATTTTACGACCTTATATTAGGAAACCTTTACGAGAATACTATTGAAGAGATATGGAATGGCGAAAATTATCAAAAATTCCGGACA
>SDNM01000050.1 GCA_004524385.1 Promethearchaeota archaeon | reverse complement strand
CTTTAACGAAATTATTAAATTCTTCCTCTGGTTTTTCCAAAATATAATCCTCTATAATCCCAGGACTAATATCATCCTCAATTGTTTCGGAAATATCAGAAACTTGCCAGATTAATTGTAATATATTATATTTATCGGTTTGAGAAAAGCACTCCCTTCTAAGTGTTACCATTAAATCATTTATTTGCCAGAGTTTTTCGAAGGTCATTTCTCCAGTAAAATTCATTTTTAATCTTGCTGAAGTTTTAGGATCAAATCCATCCTTAGAAATATAGTTAACTAATTCTTTATTCACATTATTTCTTAATTCTTCTGAGCTTTCTTGAGGGGAAATATTAATAGGAATTATTTCAAACGGTCTTGTTAACATTTTATCAGTATAAACTTTTTCAATCTCTAATTTTCTCGTGTTCTCTTCAATATTTATAATTAAATATCCCTGAGTTTCTGTTATTTCTTTAAAATTCATGGGTAATAAACATCCCGCGTAATAATGAGTTCTTGATTCTGATTTTAACCCGTGTTCATGTCCTAGAGCAATATAATCATATCCAAAATCATCTGAGCTAACTTTTTTGTGTAGCGTTTCATCTAATTTAGACCCATGAGCAATTGCAATATTAATATAATTATTATCATTAGGTTTTTGATTAATTATCCAATTATCATAAGCATTCTTATACTCAGCATGGCTCTTAAACTCAAAATAAGGAAATAAATAAAAACGGACTTTTTTATCATTAAATTCAAGTTTTAAAGGGTTATTCGTTTTTATTGCTTCGATTAAATCTCGATCTTTGAAATAATAGAGATTAGGATATTTTTCTTTACTAATATGTGATTCAAACGGGGTATATTCATATCCTTTAAATACCCCGTGATTTCCTTCAATATAGATAAAAGGTACTTTATTATTTGAATTTTTAAAGAACGTATCTAATGCTGTTTTTAAAACTCTTCTTGCGGGTTCAGGAGGAGGATATGATCTATTAACAGTAGGTAAATGAAACATATCTCCACAGTGGACTAAGAAATCTACATCCTTTCGTTTAGAGACATCATCTATAACTTTTAAAAATGCATCATAAATTTCTTGTTCGTAAGGTTTTGAATAATTCGGTATAGCCCATTTATTTATAGTACCTCTTCCTTCCCTATAACCTAAATGGGTATCGGCCATATGAATAATCTTAACCATATTTTATAACCCTTTTCATAAAACTATAAAATTCATAATTGTCTATTATACACCAATAACTTTTTGCCTCCAAGATTCAGTATATCTTTTAATTTTCGGATCAAATTTTAATTCCAAAAATTTACTCTCAAATTTGTTATATTCTGAGACCAATAATGTACTTGCCTCATGAGCACCAATTAAACATAATGGATAACCTCTTGGGGAGTATGGTATTAAATTTTTTAAAATGTAATTTGCATCTTTTGTATCCAAGTAATCTGGAATATCAAATCTTAATGCTGAACTTTCTTCCTGTAATCTTGTTATATAGGCTTTACTTTTAGTATAAGCTGAAAGATCTGGTAATTCTACTAAAAATTTTTTATCTTTTAAAATTTCTGACCAAATTGGTAAAATAAAATTACCTTGAGCATCTCTTAATCTACAAGTCTTGGAGAAACTATAATATTTAATATCGTAATCAACAATGAATCTATAAAAAAATTCTATAAAAGATGAGGGGGGAAAAATATGTTGTCGAAACATCTGAATCCCATCTCCAAGAAAAATAACATTTTTATTTTTGCCCCAATTGCTCTCTTCTTTAATTCTAATCAACGATTTTAAAATTTCATCTGCAGTTCTAATTCTATCAACAACATGTCCTAATGAGGGATAATAAAAATCATGCCCCTTAATATGATCATCTATTTTTTTTTTATAGGTATTTTCATACCAATCTTCTAACTCATCAATTTTCCCTTTTAGACTACCAGTATAAAAATCTCTTTTTACAGTTTTTACAAAATTCTCTATTACTGTCTTATAAACGATAAGCTTGTGTTCATTATCTTCTATATAACTACTAATAGGTCGATACATTATTTTTTCTATCTTATATTTTCCATCTTTAAAAATAACTTGACCCTCACCAAATTTGAAGGAAGCTAATCTGGCATAAGTTCCACTCAAAGTATTTGAACTTTCATCAAATCCAATAATCTTATATTCTTTATTTATATAATCAGTCAATTCTTTTTCAATAATCTCATAGGCCATTTCACTAAAATGAGCATTTGTGTTTTTGAGAGTTTCATCACTATCAAATTTATCCGTTTCTAACTCGATTTTTTCCTCTTCCGTCCATTTAATCCTCCTCTCTTTTATATATTCTTTGAAGAGTTTAATTTCTTGATCTATTGATCGTTCTGGTCTGTTTTCAATAGTTTTTTCTAATGAGATTAATTCAAAATCAAAAGAGATTTTCTTTACACCTCGTATATTATTAATAAAATGGTGATTAAGGAAGCCCCGTTGGGGGAGTTGATGTTTGTGACTTCATCTTTTTTGAAAATTCGATATAAAAATTGTTTGAAACTTCTTTAAAGTAATCATCATATAACGGAATTCTTAATTTTTGAAAGTTGGTTAACCATATTCCAGAAATTAACGCAATACCCCTTGTGCCTGTTAACGATTCAATATCGCTATATTGAATCCCTCCACCTAGTATTTTTGACGCTGCTGATTTTTCTTTTTCTGATCTTAAAGGTAAATTCACTACAGTATTCATATTAGATATTATTGTATCGTCTATTGGAGTATATTGCTGTGAAATTACTTCTAATCCTAAGTTAAATTTTCTACCTTGCCGAGATATATCCTTGAATACATTACTAAATTTCATTATTTCTGGCCGTAATATACTAGGTGCTTCTTCTATTGTAAAGATAATAATAGGCATATCATAGGGATCTTTTACATTTGTTCCAGATGAGATATATAACTTTTTCAAATTAGCTTTGTAATTACCAAAGAAATTTTGAGGAAGCGCTTTATTCAGTTTTTTCTCAAAAGTAGAATAATCAGTTGAGGATTTTAAAGTCTTACGGATATCAAATAAAGTCCTTGCTAATACACTATTAAATAAAAATTGCTCTAAATCTCTTAATAGCGAGACATTAAATATGATAATTCCTCCTTTTTCTAACTTCTTAATAATCGATGGTAATTTGCTACTTGCATTTGATTGAAATATATCTGAATATTCCAACCAGTTAAGACGTCTTCTGATTGCTGAAATTGTTTTTGGATCATGATTTCCTGGTGGGAAATAAGTATCATCTAATAGATTATCAATATAATCATCCGGATTATCATGATAAGCAGAGTGTATAGCTCCAGCTTGTAGTTCATTGAATGAGCCCGTAGCAAAGAGATCTTGGGGCTTTATCTCTTGATAATTAATTATGCATGGTTCTGCCATACTTTTTACTTCTGTAGGAGGGAGCCCTTTATTTGGATAGAGATAAAACCATTTACCAATTAATTTTTTAACAGCGCTCACATCCAACGTTTTAATTATATGGTATAATCCATAATTATTACAACCTAATGCGTATTCATCATGCATATCAATTGCGAGCATAGAAACTTTTGTGCCCTTTCCATTCATTATTACGTTTGCGTTATGTTGAAGTAAGCCATCAATAAAAACTTGATTTAAGTTGGATTTTCCCTGACCTGTTGCACCCGCAATAAAGAAATGATACATTAAATATTTCAAAGGAAAGAAAACTTTAACATTCGATTCTGATGCTAAATCTCCCATATATATCCCGTCTGGGGTAAAAATATTTTCCAAATAGATTGCTCTATCCTTTTGAATCTCTGATATCTTCATTGAATGGGGCTTTAAAACTTCCTTTTCCATTAGATCTTCAATAAAGAAAAAAACATTTAAAGTTTTATGAGTTTCTTTCTTAGATTTTTTATCAATTTCCGTACAAATAATCGGCCGTCCTTGTATTACATACTGAAGTTCAGTCTCTAATTCGGCTTTTATATAATCTGTCATCATTACATGTTTTAATTTTTGACGAGTTAAAACATAATCAATAATAGTTTGCTCGTTTAAGATTTGAATTATTATTCTATATTCTTTATCGTCACTTTCAGCTTCAAGCTTTATAAATCCATGAAGATGTACATATTTTTCATAAAAAATTTCTATCGTGCTCTCAATTGAGTTTATTTTTATTATCATCTTTTCATTCCTAATTTAGTTAATTCCTCTTATTATGAGATATATCCAACCAATATAAAGAAAAAAAATAATCTTTGATTAGGATTTATTTGTTTTCTTAAAAATTATATTTATCTTAATATTTAAACTTAAAAGAGTTTAAAAAATTAATAAATTACAGTTGAAAATTCATAGTGTATGAGTTTGACCATCTTTTAAAAGAACGGTATTATAAAAATTATTCGCAAACCACTCAGGATTTTGTGTATGAACTGGAATTATCACGTCCGGATCAATCGTTTCGATGGCCCATCTAATTTCATTTTGAGAAACGTGCCCTGAAGCGTGGTAACCTTTAATAAAGTTTGGTTTTTCTCGTCCCTTTTGCTCTAAGATTTCGTATCCGTAAATTTTGAACTTAAACGCCTCAAGCCATTTATTTAATCGAATGAAATCATACTCTGACTCCTCCTCAAAGGCTTCGCTTGAAGAATATACGTAAGTCCCATCTTCTGGTCGAATGTCTAATAAATGCTTCATATCCTAAAGAGAAAAACAGAGGAGATAATTATCTGGTTCGCTGGATATTCTTGTCGGGTCGATATAAGCTGTCTCACCAATTTCCTTTTTAAGGTATTCCTTCTCCCAATTATATCTAACTGCTTTTAATTCTTTATAAATCAATATATCTTTTGTCCTATCAACTCCATCTGCCTTTTCAAGCGCTTTTAGCAAATAAGCATCTTTTGCCGATATGATTAACTTTCTCCCGACTTTACTGGCTATTTCTTTAAATGTCTCCAGCCGTTCAAAGTTTCTGGCAGAGAAATCAGCAATAACAAGCCCTTTAGATTCCTCAACAGCCTCTAGACAATTTCTAAAAACTATTTTTTCGGACTCGTTTATATCTTTTCTCGATGTCCTCGTACCCTCAATTATTAGAATGGAAGCATTTTTCGCTTCGTTAATAAACTTTCTACTCTTTTCTGCTCTCTTGCCGTGAAGGCGAAAATCACCTGTGTAAGCAATTGTCGAATCACCCTCCAAAATATAAGCTGTAGATCCATATATAGAATGATCTACTTCAAAAGCTTTAATTTCAAAGGGAGTTGAGCAATCATCAATCGTGCAAATGTGCCCTGCTTCTATCTCTTTTCTTTTTTTAACACTTGTCAATATAAATTCTTCAAAAGGTTCTGAAAAACTTTTTGTACAAACAAGATTTCGACCTATATATTTGCTTTCTTTCCTTCGATCTGCTTTTAAAACTCTGTCGTCCTTGCCCTCTGGCAATCTTTCTGAAAAATAAGCAACATCTGACCCAAGTTTAGCCGATGAAGTGTCTAAAATCGCTTTTAGTAACATTAATGTTGATGGCGATGCGATTATTGGAATATTTTCGTCAAGTAAGCCCATATTTCCAAAATGATCCATATGCGCATGGCTAAGCAAGACCGCTTCTACATTCAACGATGGATATATCGATATATCCAGATCCGAAGGGATTAAATCTTTACGATAAATATTGAGCCGAGGGATTAATTCAAGAGAAATATGATCATAAATCCCTCTGGCGCTTCGATCGAATAAAAATTCTTGATAATACACTTTATACTTTGCAAAATTCATGCCAAAATCAAGAAAAACGCCCTTTCTGTTTTCTTCTACGTAAATCTTGTTCCCACCTATTGTCTCGGCACCATCATATACTCTTACTTTTGTCATTTTTAAGACGTCTATTTTTTTTCTAAGTTATTTTATTAATATTACATTTTAAATCAATCTATTAAATGAGTGTGAAAAATTTGTGATAATTCTATTTACCATCGCAATCAAAAATTAAAAAAAAAAGGAGTTTAATTTAAAATAGGTCCTTATTTACTTTTATTTGCTCTTTTGCATTATAATATGAATACCTAATATAGTGAAAAAGATATTAATAATTATAACTATTATGACACCCACACCGAAGATCCCATACATAACAATACCAATAATTTCAGCGATTAAAATTAAGATTTGTACCATTACTCCGAAATACATCCACTCCTCAATCTTCTCCCAGTTATCAAGTTTCTTGAATATTTTTATTCCAATTATTGCCCAAGCTATATAAATTCCTCCTATAATTCTAGAAGAAACTGGATCAAAGTAGCGAAAACTACCCAATAGTGCACGATAAGATTCAGGGGAGATGTAAAGCCACACTCCATAAACGAGCAACACTATTATACCTGTAATCCACCATATTTTAATTTCTTTCTCAACATCAAATGCCATTGTTTTTCCCGTCAAATTTTTTTTATTGAATTTTTTAAATTTCACTTTTTTATTAAAAGTAAGTAATAAATAAGAAAAGTTCAGTTTTAAATGTTTTAGCAAAATTGTGCGAAATTTGGCTTTATTAAATGGTTAACAGTGATTTTTAACCATAATTTCTTTTTAGAGACAATAATGTATAAATACTTGCTCATCATAAGGTTAAAATATCTAACTATAAATATAACTCTAATATAAAAAAAAAAGAGGTTAAACCTAATGACGGAAATCTCAAAAAGAATGAAATTACTTTTAATAATTAATACGATTGCTGCTTTTATCTATGGATTTTTATATTTGGCTATTCCAGAGATCCTTGCCGATTTAAATGATCCCACTAATTATGATCCCCATTTTTGGAGACTCTGGGGTGGACTTTGTATCGTTTTCGGGATTTTTGGCATTCTCATGATTAAGAGAGCAGAATGGGAGGGCATAAAAATTCTTATAGAGTTTGTGATCATATGGCTTATAATGACAAACATTATAAATATAGCGACCATGTTCATTATACCTCGTTCAGCAGTCAATTTCGCAAGCGAATTATTTGATATTATACTAATTTTCGCTTTAATAGGTGCTAATACTTATTTATACTTACAAGAGGGGCAATAGAATAGAGACAAGAACATTAAATAAAAAATTAAATCCCTTTTTTTTTCCTTAATTATAATAGTAGTGTAGAATCTTTCAAAATTTAAAGAGACTTGGGATCAAGCAAAGGAACGGCAAAGATTTCCCACACAGGTTTACTATTTAAATTTACCTTCTGAATTGCTCCCTTTAAGAATCGATGATATTTCTCTGGGATATTTTCCACAATATTGACTAGCTCTCCCTTCCCAGCTTGTTCAATCAGAGGAAGGCACCACTTTTGTGGCACTTTTGCATATATGGCCTCAATCAATACTAATTTTTGATATAATTCATGTGACTCTTCGCCAAATTGATTAATGATTTGATCAATATCTTCCCAAAAGTCCTTAAAGACCTTTGGTTTAAATTTACTAGATTTCATCTGTTTTTCTAAGGATTCCTTATATTTTTCTTCAAACTTTTTAGTAATTTCCTCAGCAAGCCCGCTGAGAATGTGTTCGGTGGAGGAGCCAAGAGGCATTTGATAATCGATAATTAACACGGATAAAATATGCTCCCCCGGATTGAAGCGGGCTTCTAAAGTTCCAGATCGAATTAATGATACACCCGCGGGAAAGTGCAAGTCTTTAGCAAAATTATTGAGAGCTGATAAAAATCCAGACATTAATTGATCCTTGTCTACTTCCCCAAAATCCACAATTGAATACTTATACAGTAAAATACCCGCATCTTTGACTATAATATAAACTTCCACAGGGTTGAAAACCTTTACTTCCGTCATTTCAATCTATATCCGAAATCTCAATTTTTTTTTTTATTTATTTCTTATTATAAGTAAATATATTATACTTTTATGTATTTTAACTATATTATTAAGAAAGACAAGATTAAGAATTATTATGAAACTATATAGCGTGGCTGAAAATGGTGCGCTAAGAAAAATTGGTAAGTTGGCGTTTGCCGATAACGCTGTATATCTCGTTGACGATTATAAAAATATGTACCTGTGGTTTGGGCAAAAAGCTTCTAAAAAGAAAAAAGACCTGAGCCAGAAAAAAGCTGATGCCTTAAATAAAAAAAAAGAAACCACCGCTAACATTCAAATTGTACATCAAGGCAAAGAATTTGGCGCTTTCCTTGCGATGATGGACATTTTGAAAAAAGGATTAAAGGTTAAAGCCCCCATAGAAAGAAGAACTGAATTAGAAATTCAATATGAAGATACGAAGGAACTTATCGACATAGGCTTAGAACCCGACCTTGAAGGAGAAATAACTATTGCCGCCCATAAGCTTGCCCAGGAGAAAAAATCTTACGATGAGTTATGCAAAGCCCTTGCAAAGGCGCAATTAACAATTATTAAAAGCAAAGGTAAAATCACAGCTGCAGAAATAAATAAAAAAGCCAAGGAAATTCATAAATCTTCCTCTACATACGATGAGTTATGCTGGCTAATCGCTGAACTAAATATGTTACTAAAGAAACAATCTTTTGAACAAGATTAAGAATGAGTTAAATTCCTAAATTTCATTTCCACAATTCTCACAAATAATTTGTTCCTCGTCAGCTATTTCTTTACCGCAAATAGAACAATACCTTCCCTTTTCCCGTTCTTGTTTTTCAACCACTTCAGGTTTTTGTTGTTCTGATTTCAATAATAAATCACTAGCGGACATAAACATTGGTTTTTTACTTTTATATTCACGCGTTTTTTTATCTTTTTTCGATTTAAATTGTACCGATGACTTTTTATACACACCAGATTTAAGTTCTGATATAAACTGGGATACTCTTGCCGTCATTGGGCCTCTATATGTGTGTACAATCGCGGGCGAAATTAAATACAATT
>SDNM01000049.1 GCA_004524385.1 Promethearchaeota archaeon | reverse complement strand
ATATTAAAAAGAAAGATGGCGTTAGAGTTTTACCTCTTTCATCGCTTCCTCCACATTATAATTTTTATGAACAATCAAGCAAAGTGCTCTTACGACTTTGGTTGAATCTTCGGTTTGGAAGACATTTCTTCCATATGCTACCCCAGATCCTCCAACTTCTATCGATTGTTTAGTTATTTCCAAGATACCTTTAATATCAGACTTTTCTCCTCCTGCAATAATTACTGGAGCCATACAACCATTAACTACTTCTTTAAAAGAATCAGGATCCCCCGTCCAGTTAGTTTTTACGATATCCGCACCTAATTCAGCAGCAACTCTTGCGGCAATCTTAACAACCTCAACATCGTATTCATCTTCTATATTTTCTCCTCGCGGGTACATCATAGCTAGCAGCGGCATTCCAAATTCTCTGCATTCTCTCGAAACTCTACCTAGTGTTTCAAGCATCTCTGGATCTGATTTTGTTCCAACATTTATGTGAAGTGATACTCCATCAGCCCCTAATTTGACAGCCTCCAAGACAGTATTCACTAACACTTTATAATTCGAATCAGGGCTTAATGATGTAGAACCGGATAAGTGCAATATCAATCCGATATCGGGACCATATCCTCTATGTGCATAAAGGGGAATTCCAATATGACCCAAAACAGCATTCGCACCTCCTAAAGCAATTTTATTTACCGTCTCTCCTAAATTTTTTTCAATCCCTTTGATTGGCCCTACAGTTAATCCATGATCCATAGGAACAATAATTGTCTTGTTAGTCTCCCTATTCATAATTCTTTCCATTCGAATTCTTTTACCGATATATCCCGAAATATTTAATTCACTTCCTATTTTTGCAATGCTTTTAAAATTTAATTTTACTTAAATATTATAATTAATAAGTAGTTCAATCAAAATATTAAGTCTTAGGAATTCTTAATGTCTGAAATTGAAACAAATAAAGAAATCAAAACTGATGTGAAGTTATCTTTATGTTATAACTGTGGAATAGAGATCAAATATATCGGTCTTAAACGATGCCCTAATTGCAAAGTGATTTTAGACCCTAATAATTACATTAATTGGAGATATAGTTTTTTAGCCTTTCTCTGTATACTTTGCTTAGTTCCAGTTTTAGTTGCTATTCTAATTACCATATTTCATAATTAAGAGAGTATTTAAAAAAAAAGTTAAATTTAGATTTTAATTTAAAGAAGAATTTATACTGAATACGTGAATTATAAAGGAAAATACCCTGGAAATTCTAGACCTGAGGTTTCAGGAAAACCACACATTATATTCATGCATTGGATAGCATTTCCCGCAGCGCCTTTGACTAAATTATCAAGTGCACATAATACTACTATTCTATTGAGATGTTCGTCTAGTTGAAAACCAACATCACAATAATTTGTACCGATGATTAATTTAGGATCTGGTAACCTGAATATTCCCACCTTTTGATTAATCAGACGTACAAATGGTTCCTCTCCGTAGGCAGTTCTATAGGTATTAAACAAAAGTTTTTCGCTTACATCCATAGAATCATCGTAAAAAACATGGGAAGTAGATAAAATCCCTCTAACTAAATTTACTCCATGAGCAGAAAAACCAACTTTAACCTGCTCGTTTTGTAACTTATTAGATTTTAAAATTAAAGTTAATTCTTGTTCAATTTCAGCCGTATGACGATGACCTGTCATTTTATATGGACGGATACTATTTGCTCTAATAGGATGATGAGAACCCTCGTTAACAACCGCTCCAGAACCAGAAGATCCGGTTTTTGAATCAACAATAATATTATTAGTTTGAATTATCCCTTCTTTAATTAAAGGATATAAAGCATAAATTGCACTTGAAGATTGGCAACCTGCGACGGCTACTAAATTAGCTGTTTTAATTTCTTCTCTATGAAGCTCTGGTAAACCATAAACCGTATTTTTGGATTTAAGTAATTCTGGATGAGAATGCGTTTTTTTATAGTACTCTTTATAAATCTTATCATCTTTTATTCTAAAATCCGCGCTTAAATCAATAACTTTCAAACCCACTTCTAATAATTCTGGAACCATGTCTTGTGAAACTCCATGAGGTACTGCTAAAAAAACAACGTCACATTTTTCTTTTACTTTGACTATATTATATTCCTCAAATTTTAGAGTTGATATATTCCTTAAATTTGGATAAACAGAATGAAAATATTTTGAAATTAATCTACGCGAGGTAATATAATTTAAATTAACTTTTGGATGAGACAATAATAATCTAACTGTTTCTCCACCTGTATAACCACTTGCGGCGATAACACCAACTTCCATAATCATCAATAATTGCAAAAGGATTATAAATTTACCTTAAAATTATTGAATTATTAAATTGAGATAAAAATAGGTTTGAAATTTCGATGATAAGATCTTTAGAAATTAATTCATTATTCTCAATAGTATTTAAACGCCGAAAATTTGTCTTAATTCAGCGTAAATTTTTGACAACTCAGAAATTATTTGAGCATTATTTTGCTGAAGATAATAATTAATATAGCCCGAAAGTCCTTCAGAATCTTTGATCCAGTCTAAAAAAGCTTGAATTTCACCTTTTAATTGGGGATCTACTGATGCTGCGGCTGCAGCTGGACCAGGGCCTCCTCTACCCAATTGAGCATTTGCATCCAAATACGGACCAGTGGAGCTTATAGTTCCTAAACACCTTGCCGTATCCATATAAGCAACATTCATAGATCCGTCAGGTTCTACATATGCAATTATTTTATGTTCCTCGTCTTTCGCACCTACTATATGCCCTTCCCCTCTAATTGAAGTAGCCACTAATCGTTCAGTTGTACATTGTAATAAAGAATATTTTACCCCTGAAATCATAATAAATTGAGCATTCATGGAGGCCCAACTTGATACAACCCTCCCGACATCCGCACTAATGTCCCAGTTATCTGTAGTATAAATAATCTCCTTTCCCCTTAAAACAGCAACTGCAATAATAGTAGGTTCAGATTGCATTAAATTATATACTGCCGTTTCGGGATCTAATGGCATATTATTATTTCCTTATTCTATATTATTATTTTTAATAAAAAATTTTGATAATAAAGTTTAGTATAATATTTATATATAGGTAATTATTAAAAATTTATTGCAAATTATAGGTTTCTTTTCTTAATATTAATTCTTCCAAATTTCGGTTTGAAATTTGATTTTTTCTCATTTTTTTTTAGAAAGACTTCTTCTAAGGATCTACTTTTAAATATGAGTCTATTTTCAAAATATTGTTTGTGTAAAGGATCTAATTTTCTTAATTCATTCAAATGAGAATCCAAATCAACAGTAGTTTTGAAGTGTTTCCCACATACAGAGCAATATGATTTCTCTTCTTTGAATAATTTCTCAGGTGGTTTAACTATAACAGGAAATTTATTTTTTCTATTTAGAATTTTTTTTTTACAGATATGTCTTATTAATTTCCCATATACGGGATAGTTGAAAAATAATTTAGATCCATGCGTACATTCCCAATAAAACACATCTTCTTTACATTTTGGACATTTTGTTGGAAAGCTACGAAGCACACAATGTTTTCCATGACTTTTATAAAGCCGAAACATCATAATAAAAGAAAAAGAATATCTATTAAAATATTATGATTAAAAAATACAAATTCAATTTTGAATTTCTTGTTATGTTGCCCGACAAAAATAACCTATTTAAAAAATTACTTCAAATTATAAAAAAATTATTTAGTCAAACTTAATATTATTAACTGGAAAACTATAAAAACGCAAATATTTAAATGTTTAAACTTAATTATAGAACATAAAGATTAGATTTTTTTTGGGAAGATGTATTTATGCCAGAAAAAGACTTAAATTTATGCACAGAATGTGGCAATAAAAATTTAATTTCAGATGATTCTCGAGGGGAAATCATTTGTAATAATTGTGGTTTAGTTATAACTCAAAAAATAATAGATTCTGGTCCCGAATGGAGGGCATTTTCTTCTGAAGAAGCAAATAGAAAAGTTAGAGTAGGTGCGCCAACAACTCTCACTTTACACGACAAAGGACTAAGTACAATGATTGGATGGAAAAATAAAGACGCATTTGGGAAAATTATTAGTCCAAAAATGAAGGCCGAAGTATATCGATTAAGAAAATGGCATGTTAGAACAAGAACAAATAAGTCCATTGATAGAAATTTGGCATATGCCATGAATGAATTAGATAGATTTTCTTCTCAATTGAATTTATCGAAAGATTTAAAAGAATCATCAGCTCATATTTATCGAAAAATGGCTAACAAGAATTTAATTAGAGGGAGATCTATTGAAGCAATGTTAATTGCATCTATTTACGCAGCATGCAGATTGAATTTTATTCCTAAGACATTAGATGATTTTATAGAATTTGCATGTGTAGATAAAAAAAAAATTGCTCGCTGTTATAGATTAATTCTAAATGAGCTTAGAATAAATATTCAGGTATCTTCTCCAATAAATTTTATTCCAAGATTTTGTGCTGAATTAAATCTTTCCGGAAGTACGCAAAATAGGGCGGCAGAAATATTAAAGTTAGCCAATAAATTTCGTATTACTGCTGGAAAAGCTCCAACAGGTCTTGCAGGAGCCGCTTTATATGTTGCTGCTATACAAGAAGGTGAACGCCGTACCCAAAAAGAAATTTCTATAGCTGCGGGTGTAACTGAGGCTACTATTCGCAATCGCTACAAGGAACTCGTTAACCAATTAAAATTACAATCTCAGATAATATCATAACTCTTTTTATAATTCAAGGTTAAATCTAATTATTTAATTAGATGGTTAAAATTAAAAATCTAAAGGATGAAATCAAAAAATTTAATTCTTTTTGAAGATTAAATATATCATTAGAAAAAGAAAATATTTGATGTGATTATAATTAAGTATGTTTGTGCAAGAAAAACTTGCGGGAAAGAAGTGACCAAGAAAGAACTGAGCGCATTGCCAGGGATCAAATGTTCGCATTGTGGATTCCGAATTCTTTATAAAAAACGCCCCGATATTATTAAAAGGATTAAAGTGCAATAATTTCTGACTTTTTAAAATATTATATAAGAAATAAAAGAATAAAAGAAAATATAAAATTTTTAAATATATAAAGACTTCCGTTTATCTTCAGCATTATCTACTACTTGGAAAGTATTGAGATCTTTTTCTATTTGTTCTCTTTTATTTTGAAGCTTTTTCGTAATATCTTCAATATTATCAAGGGAATATTTATTATTAATCGGTAAATCAAACGATTTCTTAATCATATCTAAAAGTGTAATAGATGCTCTTAAATCAGTAATGTCTTCATTAATCATAGCAACATTATCTGTTTCTCCTAAAAAAACTAAACCATCAATCATAAATCGTGCTTTTGCCAATGTGGGAATTAAACCATTTGCTCCTATAATGACTCCTTTTTGAATTTTCTCGCAAGAGTTATTATTCAAGAATTTTTCGAGTAATTCACGATTTGTGGAAGTAATAAATATTTTCGGAACTTTAGAATTGATATTTTGACCACTTACCGGAAAGGCCCCCAATGCAATTATTAATTTGACGCCACATTGAGATATAATTTTAGTAAGAAAATTAGAAATTTTATAAATTCCCTTCGGAGTTAGAGATTGAGCATCAGCGGTTATTAATAGAATATCTCTGACCTTATTTGGATCTTTCCAAATTAAAATTTCTGCTTTCGGGGCAGCTAATAAACTATCATCAACAATAGCACCTGCGGGATACTCATCAAAAATAATATCCATATAATTTTGGGCTTTTAATTGACCAATTAAGGAATCTAAAGCAAATTTGCCAACATCAGCTATACCCGGCATTCCGATAATACAAATAGGATTATGAAAATCTCTCTCTGAAAAATCTAAATGTTTAATTATCCTAATTCCATCCATAATTAATACCTTTATTTTTAAAAAAATTAGCTTTTTAATATAGAATTTATTGCATTTTTTTTGTTTAAAAAAGCGAATGTTATGCAGATAGATTTTTAGTTTACTTCTAAGAGGTATATTTAGATAATATTAAGAATAATACTTTTTGATCTAAAAACAATAAAAATTATTTAATGATAATCTTGAAATATATATGCCAGAAGTGTGGAACATGCTGCCATGAAATTCCTGGAGAAAGCGTAAAAAGAATTCCTTTATATCCTGATGAGGCAAACATATTAATTGATATAGCAAAAAAAAGAAACGTGGATTTTAAAATTATTGAAGATTTAGTATTCCCTGATATAAAAAATCAAAAAATACTTGTTGTGACTTATAGAATAAGATTAGACAATGAAACCAAGGGATGCCCTTTTTATAATAAAGAAAATGGATGTACAGTCCATGAAATTAAACCCTTTGCATGTCAAGCATATCCGTTAGCATTAAAACGAGTAGATGCATTCACATTTCAGATTGATATTGATCCACTATGTAATTTCGTAATCGCGAACTATGACGAGCTAAAGAACGCAGATATTAATATGTTACAAGAAATTTTTAAAGACGAATATCCTAAAGCTGAAAAATTTTTTAGAAAAAATAAAAAACTTATGTTTAAAATTAGAAAATTAGAAGCAGAAAATAAAATTAAAATCTCTCGCCAGATTTCTATAGAGGATTTTAACAAGGCTCTAAAGGAATGGGAGAGGGAAGAGATTAAAGTAGGTAAATCAAAGGATTAGAGCTATGAAAAAGTTTGTATCATTACTATCTGGAGGTCTAGATAGTCCAATCGCTGCTTATTTAATGATGAAAAAAAATTTTTCACCTGTATTTCTCTCCTTTTTAACTTCAGATGATGAAGAAAATAGCATGAAAAAAAAAGTTGTTAGAATAGTCCAAAAACTCGCTCAGCATACAAAAGAAAAGGTAAAATTATATTTTATTAATCATGATCATAATTTAGAACGATTTAAGAGAAAATGTGAACGAAAATTAACATGTATTTTATGTAAAAGGCTAATGATAAGAATAGCGAAAGGAATCGGAAAAATTGAGAATACAAATATAATAGTTACAGGGGATATCTTAGGAGAACAAGCTAGCCAGACACTTGATAATTTATACGCTTATAACGATCTTTTAGAAGAATTTTTTCTATTAAGACCCCTGATTGGACGAGATAAGCTGGAGATTATTAAAATCAATGAAAAAATCGGATTGTATGAGATAACATCTCAAGGTTCTGCTGGATGTCAATATAATCCTCAATTTCCAGAGACGCACGCCAAACCTAATGAAATTAAAGGAGAAGAATTGCTTATTAATTATGATGATCTTATCAAAAAATCAATAGAAAAAGCTGAGATTTTATTCTTTTAACTTTAATTCTTGAATAAATTTTTTAAACTCAATATCTTTAATTTCAATTTCATGATAATTATTTAAAGCTTCACATATAGTTTGGGCTAATAGATGTTTACAAAATATTCTTTTTTTTTTAACTACAACATTTTTATAGAAATCTTGACAAGAACAATACAATTTAGGATATATTAAGTATTCATCATTTTCTCCCATAGCAGTCCATAAAGTTCTATTTGATGGTTTATAAATATTTTTTTTAATGCCTCTTTTTATAACTTCTAAAGCATCTTGAGATTTGTTTGGAAAAATGGTTTCTAAATATTTTATTAAATCTTTATTAATTATTCCACTTTCCTTCACGCGCTTATAAACATATAATAGTAAATCTTTTGACATTTGAATTAAATAATAAAATTATAATATAAAAATATAAAGGATTAATCTTTTGAATAATATTTTATATTTTCCTACAAGGTATTTTCCAGCAATTTCAGGAGCAGAGTTCTATTTACAAAGAATGGCAGAGATACTTACTTCAAGATATAATTATATCATAGATATTTACACCTCGAATGCCGTGGATTTTAAAGCATTAAGGGATCCTCAGGGAAAAATTATAGCAAACAATGAAAAGTATTATAACACAGTGAATAATTTAAAAATTCATAGATTTTCAGCAAATTATCATTTGCCATTAAACGAAAAAATAATATTCATCAAAAATCTTGAAGAATTTAAACATATAAACATCTCCGATGAATGTTTACAAAAATTTGTTGAAAATGGACCATTTCTTCCAGATTTAATAAATTTTTTTTTAAGAACTCAAAAGCAGTATTACAAGCTTATACATTCTACATTTTTTCCTTATTTTAATCTTTTAATTAGCTTAATTGTTGGAAGAAATTTTGGAATCCCTACAGTCTGTACACCCTTTTTCCATTTTTCAAATCCCAGATATTTAGATAAATCTTTAATTGATATACTTAAAAATTTTGATCTTGTAATCGCTTGTACAAACATAGAAAAAAAGGTATTAAGTAAAACTTATGGGATCCCTGAAAAAAAAATTGAAGTCATACCTATGGGAGTCGATTATAAAATATTTGATAATATTCATAACACAAAATTAAACGACTTTTGTTTTAAAGAGAAATTCTTTAAGGAAAAAGAAAAAAAATACAAAATGGTTTTATTTTGTGGTTATAAAAACTTTGAAAAAGGGGCAATATCTATTTTAAAATCAATCCCTTTTGTCCTAAGGAAGTTTAAAAAAGTCTATTTTGTTTTTATTGGTCCTTCTACAATTGCATTCAATAGAGAATTATCAAAAATTCATAAATTAACCAATGCTAAAATTATCAATTTTACACCAGATAATCTTACAGGATACTATGATATAAAGAAAATGACCGCATTTAATGAAACTAACGTATACTTAATGCCAAGCCGTAGTGATGCATTTGGTATTGCTTTTTTGGAAGCTTGGGCAGCAGAAAAACCTGTAATTGGCGCTAATTCTGGTGCAACGCCAGAAGTAATAAAAAATAATATTGATGGTTTCCTAGTGAAATTTAACGACCCAATTGATATTGCCGAAAAAGTAGTGAAGCTCCTTAAAAATAAAAAATTGAGAAGAAGATTTGGT
>SDNM01000048.1 GCA_004524385.1 Promethearchaeota archaeon | reverse complement strand
TTATAACTTTTAAAATAAATTAAAGGAACTAATTTATTGGATAAGTTGAAGAATTAAATTTTCCATTTCAGGCTTAGCGGCTTCAATTTTGTCTAAAATATTGATTGTTTTTTCTAAATTTTCTTCATCCTCCTCTACAATAAATAATAAATAAAAATCCAGTCCACCATAATTCAATACTTCAACGATCCCAGAGAATCTCTCGCCGCTTTCAAACTTTTCTGAGAATTCGAATAAATCACGATTTTCAGCTATAATTCTTTTTTGAACCGTAATATATATATCATAAATTTTCAATTTCTCTTGTAGTTGGAGATGAGGTCTATAATATTCGCCAATAGTAATTCCCCTGGAATCAAATAAAGCTATTAATATGGAATTATAATTTTTACTTATTTCAGCAAATAAATGAGATATCATCTCTATTTTATCAAATAATAATGATAACCCGCTCGAAAATGCGTCCATTACTGATTTAATGTCGTATATACTCGTTTCGAAAAAAAAGATGTCAAACGCTTGGGAATACTTGGCAAGATTTTGTTTTAAAGTCAAGATCTTTCTATTAATCTCTCCTTCTTTAACAATCTGTGGATCAAATTTATGAAAAAGGACAGCAATATTTGGATAACTCTGCTCTTCTTTAAAAAATATCAATATTTGATCTAAATAATCTAATGATTCAATATAGCGCTCATAATCCTGCGCATCAATTACATAATAAATTAGATCTGTTCCAGATAAATATTTTCCCGGGTTTTTCAAATAATCCTCTCTATATTTTGCCTGACCTCCGAAATCCATTGTAACTATTTCGATACCCAGAAAATTAAAAGTATCTCTGTCAACTCTTCGAGTTGGTATTAAATTCGCAATTTCATCTTCGAATCCAAATCTTTGTGCAATTGCTGTAATGATGCTTGTTTTTCCAGCGTTGTCTAATCCAAGAAATGCAATTTTTTGAACCATTTTTTTAACTTCACCTCGTAAAAATAAGATGAAAAAAATCTTAAATTATTTTCTAATGGAACTTAATGAAAAAGTAAGGTTTTCTAGTATTTATATTATTAAAAAATGAACTAAGATCTAAAAATTAATAATATTTGTTCTAACTGATTTAAATATTTCTTAGAATTATCCCCCCGCTAATGGAACGCTCAAATAAATGTTGTCTCCATCCTTGAGCTCAGTTTTATAATTATTCAAATATTTAATATTCCTCCCGTTTACTAGAATGAGAATTTGTTTGTCTAATTTATTTTTATTTTTGTTTAGCATTTGAACGTCTAATTTATGACCGTGATCTTTTACAAATTTAGAAATTACTTCTTTTATAGTTCTTCCATTGTACTCTATAGATTTCTCTTTAATCTGTAAGTAAAAAATGTTTAATAAATTTAAATTCACTTTTGCCATACTTTTTTCAATTATAATTAAAACTATTTCAATTTTAAGGTTAATTCTAATAAAAAAAAAGAAATTCATTTTGACTTAAAACAAGTTTTATTTTATTTTGTTAATCACAATATTGAATTTTCTTCAAAAAATTTTAATTTCTTCAATATTATTTAAGCTTTCCAGGATTAAATCGTTTAAATTTAACGATTTATATAAAGTTTTTAGTTCTTCGAATGTTCTTCGAATGTTTATTTCTTGATTTCTGGGTTTAAATTGGCAATAATCTATATTGACTAGATCTCTTGATATTTTGCTAATTAATTCTTTAACCTTATTTGCCTCTAAACCTATAGTTGGTGTAAAAACAGGATATTTAGAAAATAAATAATTGAAGGCAATTGATTCTAAATCCACTTCGTCTGGACATAATGAAGTATTATTCAAACTAACACCGTCAGATATCGCCCTTATTCTATCAAAACCTTCGATATCAAATTCCTTTAATATTATAGATAGAGATTCAAATCTGATAAGTCTGCAGATTGCGCAAATATATTTCTTCTCTTTTAAAATATTTTCTATCTTTTCTATTATTTTTATTAGATTAACCTTTCTGATTATAAAATTACGTTTTGGAGAATAATTAGCCAATTCCTTCCAATTAGATAATTGTAATTCTAAAAAATAATCGTCATTTGTCAATTGAAATAAAATTGGATAAATTTCGCATCCCCTTTTCATCAATAAGAATCCAGCTAACAAATCGCTTAATCTTCCAATGTCAGGGACTAAAATCTTTTTATTTTTCTCTATCGGTAACCCGCCCCATTCAGTCTTTATTATCTCAGTATATATATAAGAGAATTCACCTCGAACTTCAACATATATCTTTTTCATGGGATTTGACAAATTTACTTTTAAATTAAGATTTTTAAAATTATCAATAATTGCCTGTCCTCCTTTTTCAGCAATATCTTGAGAAGTATATTCATGTTTTCCAGATCTCTTAACTCTGAGAGCAAATGTATCTCCTTTTTGTAAAATCTTTTCTCCTACTAAAATTAATTTTTCGACAATATTTTTAATTCTATTTGAAGTTCTTAACGCGGGATTAAAGGAGTAAATCCCAAAAACTTTTTTTAAATCTTTTATTGCGTTTGAAATATCCTTATTATTGAAAAAGAAAAGAATTCTTGCCGAATCTTTAGTTAATTGAAATTTATGAAATGGAATTCCAGATCGCACTAAACTGATTTTGATATTCGAAATCAGAATTTTTAGCATCCTAATTTTTACTTTCCTTGATTTAAGCCAAATTTCAGGAGATGGATTTATCTTGATTAAGTTGTAGAATTCTAAAGGAGTTTGATTTTTCACTTTTACATCAAATACAAATAAATTTTAATTAAGAAATTTAAAATCAAGTTAATATTGTAGTTTTATATCTACCAATTACTTTCTTTTTTCCCGTTTTTAAATTATTTTCGGTTAAAACTATAAGACCATCTTTATATATATCGATTTCAATAAAATTTTCATCAAAATGATTACCTCGAAGATTTCCTCCGTTTGAAAATATGGAATTATCTATTTTTACGTTAAATGATATGCTTGGTGAACTATTTAGAACAAGATCTATTTGAGAGCGAGCAAATTGAGATAAAACATCCCCAGAATCGATTAGCGTAGTGCGCCAAACACTTAATGGTGTAGGTATTAAATTATGATAGCTGCATACTCCAAATATTTTTTGATGACTAAGACTTAATACTTTTTCTATGAATTTATGTAATTTTTTACGACCAATATAACCTTCTTTTGAGTCTGGGCGAGTTGAATTAATTCCCTGAAAATATAATTTTTCCGTTTCGTATAATGGATCTAAGGAACCAATATAATTTTCCCAATATTTCCAAGCGGGAGGTTTTGAATCTGAATACCCAGGAACAACTATATAAGGGTGTTTAATTTCAGCTAATTTTTCTTTAGCTAATTTAAATTCTTCCTTATAGCTATGTTTTGTTAAGTTTCCAGCATGAACAACTAAGTCTACGTCTCTCACTTTGTTAATTTCATCAATTGTATCATTAAAATTTGAATTATTCATCCCTGCTTGTTCCGAAATCTCAGTATTACATATTTGAATAAATTTACAGAATGATTTTTCTTTTAGTTTAATTTCTCGCGGAACGTAATAATTAATATTACGATGAATCTCTTTTTTAGGAATTTCTTCTAGAATTGGCAATAATTTAAAATTAAGTGTATTTCCATTAATGTCAATAACGCTATATGTAAAAAGTTCTCTGTATCTTGTTTTATTACAACAAAATGTACCTGCGTTATAAATATAAAAATCTTTCTTAGTGCTATTCAAAGCATATAAATTTGAAATATGTCTATGGCCGTTTAAAACTAAATCAATATTTGTATCAATTAGCATTTGAAGCATATTTCCCGAATCATCTATGGCGGATCTCTCTTTTCCCGTATTTGGAATCGGAATAAGTTGATGATGGAAACAGACAATTTTTAACTTGTTTTCTCTTTCAGGTTGCAACAGTCTTTTTTTTACAGCGTTAATCGCACTATGGTGAATAACACCTCCAGGCAAATCTGGTTTAGTGCTATCTATTCCTATTATATAATCATTCGAGTCTTCGAACTCAAAATGCCTCTCTCCAATGAGTTCTTCAAATAATAAATATCCTACATTTTTAGCATCATGATTTCCAATTAAGTAATATATTGGAGCCTTTGATATAGGATTAAATTTCTTCATTTGTTCTATCGCATATTCATAATCCAATAAAGTTCCCGATTGAGTAATATCTCCTAAATGAAGAAAAAGAGTAACGTTTTTAATTTTATTAATTTTTTCAATTCCTTTATTGAATGCTTTTATATTAAATTCAGTACCCGACGGAGTTATATGTGTATCTGAAATAATTACAATTCTTTTCTTGGTATTATGATTAGTTTTCATTTTAACTGTCTGATCTAATGCCATAATATCCCTCTTCCATCTCTCTTTAATTTAATTGGATGCCTTAAATAAATTGTATATACTTCTAATACATAATCAAAGTTTGTATATAAATGAGCTGAAAATTACGCATTTCTTTTTTATTAACATGCTTTAACTATTTATCATAACATTAGTATTATCATTAGTAACAACATTTAAAAAATCTATTGCTAATTCATTTTGAAATAAGCAAATATTTTTTTAGGATTCAAATATAATAGATGATTTTATTATACTGTTATAGTCTTTGTTTATTCAAGGAAAATATGCAAAAAAAAGATAGTATTATATTTCTTATTCAGCAAGCGCTTTTTCTTCCTTCTTTTGTTTCTTCTTCATTTCTTTATACGAATAATAAGCCTCTTCTAAGACATTTAAGAATTCAATTAAAACTCTGTCTGCTTTTGACTTAACATCATATTCTTTAATAATTGTATTTAAGATATATTTTGGAAAGAACGTGGAAATTTCAAAATCAGAAACCAAAGCATAATATTCAATACCTTTAGATCTTTGAAAAACAACAATCATTTTATTCTCCCATAGTGCTTTTAAAGCTTCATCTAAGTCATGAACGCCTTTCTTCTTCAATTTCTCAAGTTCATTTTTGGTAGGGAACATGGTTCTTAATAATTTTAAGCATTCATAAACCTGAGGATCCATCACTAACTTAATTAGTTCCAAATTGTCTTCTTTTGATGGCTTATAATCTTGAAAAAAATTTTTAATTGAAATTTCATATTCATTTACAAATTTCTCTGGCAAGCCTTTCTCTACTGGATTTTTCAACAAATTAATAGGGGGTCTTCTAGTCATTAATATATCATTTAAGAAGAAAAGTAATTCCGATGGCATGCCTTTAACCGATGCTTCTTTAATAATATCCTTCCTAATTAAATCAACCAAAAGAGCATCTAAGTCTACGAAACCGTGTTTATATTGATCTCTTAACCAAATCATAAGTTCTGATTTTGAAACAACTCCTTCTTCTCTAAGTCTTTCTATAATCATCCTTTTAATTTCATCTTGATAAGTAACCGCAAGCTGCTGCTCTAGATTCAAGCTTGGAAAGATTGAAATACGTTGAAAGAGAGAAGGAATCATAGGCACAAATTCTTTATTCTCAGTGTTTTGCAATATAACTCTCGAAATATCAGATAATCCTGCTTCATATGCATCTGGATCGTCGTCTAAGCTTAAGAGTAAGACAACATAATAACGCTTGTCAGGTCCTGAATAATAAGACATGATATTCAGAGACCCTACCATTATACTGATAATTCCCGCTTCACTGCTATACTCATGCGTACTGTAGATCTGCATCAATGTACTATCCATAACATTAATTTCTTCTGGATATTTTGCCTCAATCTTAGTTCCAACACGATCGTCCCATTTCATAACTAATAATCCTACAGGCATTTTTTATTGAGCAACTCCTTTTTGTATCCTTATTCCTTAGGACGTTTCTGTTTTTTAAATTTATAAGAATTTATTTTGGCCTTCTTAGCTTTGACTTTTGCTAGATTTTTCTCACTAAATTTTACTCCTAAGACTTTATTTAGCGGAATTCCGATTTTATCCCATTGTTTCCTATACTTTTTGAAGAATGCTTCATCTCTGTGAGGATATACATAATGTACTGGCATCTCATGCCCTTTCTTAATGATGCTTTTTAAAGCTTTCATTTTTTTCACGAATTTAGGCGTTTTTATAATTCTTAGCTGTCTATAACCTAATATGCTACCAATGGCGGTAGCGATTGGAATTACTGTCGCTAGAATTATTAGCAATCTGATATCTTCTACTGGTCTAATCGAGTTTATTTTAATTTCCTTGCGTTTGAATTCAAATTCATCTTCGGCGTAAACTGTAATAACAAATTTAAAAGTACCCTCAGGTACTTCTTCCAATTTAACCTCATATATTCCATCTCCTTTTTCATCCATCTCTCCGTCACCATGCTCCCAAGTATATTCAACCCTCGCATCTGTTATGACTCTGCCGAAATCTAAATCATTTAATTGAACTCTTATTGTAACGTCTTCTCCGGGTTTTATATCTATCTCATCATCATCGTATTTCAAAAGCTCGACTTCACATTGTATTCTAGCAACATTTATTCTAAGAGTGACTGATTTGGATTGGTAATTTGTCTTCCCAGCAAAAATTATTAAAAATCGGATTCCAATATCTAGATCTACGGTATTTATCTCAATCTCATATTGAGAAACTTGAGTAAAGTTTCTGGGGTTAAAACCCTCTCCCTCAATAGTTACCGTTGATCCATCAATAATTTGTCCTGTTTGAATATCAGAAAAATTAACTGTAATTTTTAGCTTATCACCATAAGGAAGTGTCAGTGTTGGAGCAAATGTCACATCTACTCCATTTGCATCTATTTTTATCTCTGTTAGTCTATTAATTATTTCAACTATGAAGTCTATATCTTGAGTTTGATAGCCAAATTTTTGTGCTACAACTTTTAAGAAATTAAATCCAGAAACTAGCTTATTATCATCAGAATCTATAGATATGTAATAATTAACACCATTAAAGTCTAATGTTTCATTAAAGCCTTCCCCTACTAATCTTAAATTTGCATCCAAAAGGAGTTTTTTCGTCTCGTTATCAAAAAAGGATATATTGATTTGGAAATAATCGTCCACTACGACTTTAATGGATGGTTTGCTAGTTCTATCCTCTAGTGGTGATGAACTGGAGTTCGATAATAATAATATATAATCTGTTCTTCTATCGATTATTACGATTGAAAAAGATATTGATTGCGAAGAATGATTATCAGCTTGAGCAAAGACAGCTAGAAAATTTGTAATTCCATCTAAATGCGAGGTATTTAATATGTAATGATAATGCCCAGGGTATTCTGATAAACCTATATCCTGAAGACCTCCTCCAGTGAGATTTATGGTTGCTCCACTAATTTTAGAATTTAGAACTGAATCTTCATATATCAATGTAATATTTACAGTCTGGTTTAGATATACATTGATGACTGCGTTTTGACTCTCTTCATCTCCATCGATTAATAATTGAGAATTTGCATCCGCCTTAATTACATCGACTCTAATTACTACTGATTGAACTTCATAATTAATTTTCACAGCTAAGATGGTTAAATAATGAATTCCTACGCCTAATCTTATTGTATTTAATGTTAAATTGTATCTTTCTTCAGATGGATGTTCTAGAAGCTCACCTGAAAAAACCTCTCCTACTATTGTAACGGTTGCAAAATCAATGTGCTCCTCGGTTATGTCATCTATTCGATACGTAATAGAAACGTCCAATAATTTATTCCATTTCAAGATGATGGATTTATCCACGTCTGCCGTTTTATCTACTTCATTTAAGGATATATTTAGAAGCGATTCTTTCGGTGTTATCTCGACTGTTAAAATTAAAGATTGTGGTTGATAATTAGCTAACTGGGCTAAAATGGTTATGAAATTAACTCCTGGATTCAACTCGTATGTATCTAAGGTTAAATTATAGTGTTGGAATGTACCACTTTCAAGAATTTCAAAAACTTTACCAGGAATAGATGCATTTATTGAAGCACCAGAAATATGATCTTGGGGTGCTAATTGCTCTCTAAAATACATAGTAATATTTATTAAATCGCCGATTTCTCGTACTATTGAAGGTGTTGCTGTTAAGTCTACTTCGTCGATATATAATGTTAAATTAGTCTGTATTTCAACTATAGAAATTATAAGCAATATGGATAGAGGCTCATAATTATCTGCTTGGGCGTAAATGGTTAAAAAGTTAATTCCTTGATTTAGATCATCAGTATTAATAAGTACTGAGTAATTGCTCTGAGCATTGAAATGTAAAACCTCAGAAATTCCAGAACCGTTTATAGATACTAAGGCACCTGTAATGGGATTATGAGGAGATAATTCTTCTATATATGCAAGTGAAATATTTAATAATACATTTATAGTAAGCGAAATATCTTCGTTCCCCGTATAATTTACCCCGTTTAAGAATAGATTATAAATCGCTCCTTTTTCAGCAACATAGACGGTTATATCCTCAGAACTCAGTGTATAATTGTCTTGTTTAGCATTTATCGTTAAAATGGTAACGCCAAGACTAATATTCTCAGCAGGCATTAGAATAGTATATTGTTGACCGTACCGAGTTAAAGATTTTGCCTCAGCTAAACCCCTAAGCTCCACTGTTGCGTTATCAAGATAGCTATCGGTATCATAGTCTCTATACCATACTGTTATATTCAAAGTCTCTCCTATTTTAGTTTGATAAATCCCTGAAACATCTAATGTTGCATTAACATTAGTTATTAAATAAGTTTCTCTGTTGGTAACAGTTATGGTTATTAGCTCTGAAGCAGAGCTGTAGTTTATCTTAGTGGCAAGAATCGTTAAATAGTGAAATCCAAGGCCTAATTCGTAGGAATTAAGGGTTACTGTATAATTTTCACCATCAAAATTTAAAGGCTTCTCTGAAATTCCCGAGCCTGCTATCGATACGGTGGCACCTGTGATAAAGGCTCCCGTAACCGTATCGTTATAAGCGATGCTGACGTTGAAAGCTTCATTCCACGCAATTTCGTATGTTTTTTCGG
>SDNM01000047.1 GCA_004524385.1 Promethearchaeota archaeon | reverse complement strand
GTAAATTTTTCTTATAGCCCATCGTCCCATCCACGGGATCAATGCTCCAAAACCGGTCAGAGGGCTGACCTCTATAATTTAAAATTCCTTTCAATTCTCCTATATCATTAATATTTAAATCCCGATAACAGTCTCTAATAGCCTTTATCACTTTATCATCAATTAAAGAAATCTCGTCTTCTTCTGCAATAATTTGATCCTTTGGAAATAATTCTTTTAATTTTAAGGTTATATAGATTTGTGAGGCAAAATCGGCGATGGTTACAGGACTCGAGTCGTCTTTCTCAAAGATTTCAAACCCAGATTTTCTAAACCATTCTGTGATTTCAGAAGCTTTTTTAACAATTTCTATAGCTACAGATAACTCTTTATTATAATCTGACATTCACAAATGATCCTATTATTTTCAATATAAAATATAAATCATTAAGAGAATTTAATTATAATTATGATTTCAAGAATTGATCATATTTCATTAGCAGTCAAAAACGATAATTTTTCTAAAGCCTATGATTTTTTTACAAAGATTTTAGGCGCCACTAAAGGGTCGCATGGACGTGATAAGTATTTAAAATATTACTGGGAGATTTTAAGATTTGGAGATCTTTCAAGAATTGAACTGATAAAACCTCTTGGTGAAGGCAGCTTTCTAAGTAATTTTTTAAAGAAAAGAGAAGGAGTACATCATATAAATCTAGAGACTCCCGATATCGAGAGGACAAGAAAAATGCTAGAAGAAAAAGGTATACCTTATTTTGATTATAGAGTTCTAGGTGACGCTTGGAAAGAGCTTTTTATACATCCCAGAGACGCATTTGGTGTATTAATCCAAATTGCAGAATTTAACCCTGATGATTGGCTTGCTCCTTCAGACTTAATGGAAAAAGGGAAAAAATGGATGGTATCTAAGAAGAATAATAAATATGAACTTACTTTTAAGCATCCAGGAGGAGGGAAGGTAAGTTTTGATATGGATAAAGAAGAGATTAACAAGTTAATTAGTGATCTTAAAAATCTAATTGATGTCTAAAATTTTTTTTATTTCAAATAAGTAAGGTTTATACTTGGTATCCTCAGAGTTATAGACCTTTAAAAGCCATAAAAGGGTATAGATTTCAATTTTTTTTTCAAATTTTTTATCTATTGTATGGTTCCAATATCGAGCATAACCATCGAAAAATGCTTCCTTTAATTTTATTTCTCCCAGTGGGTTTAAAGTTTGAAGATTAAACTTGACAAAATCCAGAGCACGTACCCCTATCCGCCAATCATCGAAATCAATTAGTCCATTTATTCGAATAATTCCTGATTCATCCTTTACGATTATATTTTGGGACTGATAATCATTATGTAATACCACAGCTTCGGTCTCCTCTTCAATTAATGCGATATTATCCCTAAAATAATCGTTTATTTCTTTATTATATTCCAATTTACTCTTTTTCGCCTCTTGAATCTCAGATTCTAATTCTGCATTAATTATTTCAAACCAAGTTTTTTTTCTTTTAGATCCTATGTCTGTTATTTTTTCATAGAACGAATCGAATTTAATTTCGTGTAATTTAGCTAAAATTTCTCCTAAATTACTAAATAAATTTAAAAATTTTGTGGTTGTTATACTGTGATTTTCTTCTAAATATTGCTCTATTATCTGATTCATTGGTTTTCCATGTATATAATCAATTATAGTGAATATATAAGGGATTTTTTGTTTAGTTTCATCGTAATAAATCAAATTTCCTATAGGAACTTTAGGTGGTTTATGTTTATTAAAAATATAACTTCCTGTTCCTGATTTTATGATTTCATCAATTTTTTTGAAAAAGCTAGGATTAAGATCTCCTAAAAAGGGAAACAATAGTTTTTCCTTCGCTATATTCTCGTACGGGAATGATTCTGAAGTTCGAAATCTGAAAATGTATTGTGAATCTTCGAAATTTACTCTATAATTTGTATTAAACGTACCATGAAGTGGACCTTTAATCTTCTTAATTTTACCCTGTTCATTTAAAATAGGAATATCTGAAAAAAGATTAATTATTTCGTCTAATCGATAGATTTCTTCTTTATTTATGGAAAATAATTGATATATATGCTTTTGGTTTATTAAATAATGGACAGTTGCTTCAATTACATCTTTCCTTGTTTTATCAAGGTCAATTTGGAAATTGTCTAATTCAATGGACAATAAATCCCTATATAAATAAAGAAAAGCGTATTTTAATCCTAAAAATCTTTGTCCTTTTTCAGATTTATAATAAATTTTATCCCTAATATCGTCCAATATCTCTTGTATTTGAATTATTTCTAAAATATTATCCTCGAGTGCTGCTTTAAATAATTTAGCACATAAATTTACTAAATTCCCTATACTAGATACGATCCCAGAAGATTTTCGTTTATTTTTTGGAATTAATTGAAGAAAAGTAGAAAATTTAGCAGGATTACTGCATAAAACTGAAAAATCCTCATTTAAAAGATTAATATTAGCTTTATAAAAACTAATTTTATCGGACGCATCAATTATGCCTTTAAGATTTGGAAATTCTACTAAATTACTCAAAACCTCGGGTGTAATTTCGTTGCCAGCAAACTGAACGGGATTGTTATATAAAAAAATAGGATTATTAAGTGTTAAAGAACTTAAGATATTTTCAAAATATGATTTTAATTCACTAGATTTCCTTTTTTCCGAGAATTGTGGTGCTATGATAAAATTAAGCTTATTGAATTTTCTTCCTAAATCTTCAATTTTATCAATAATATCTTCTAATTTACTTCCGCTAACAGCAAATATTACCGGAATTTTATCATCTGTAACTTTATATGCTTCTTTAATGAGTTTTATTTGTTGATCAATATTATCTGCAAAATACTCCTCCATATTAAAAATTAAGATTGCATTAGCTCCATTTAAGAACTGGTGCTGAAATAAAAATGATGTTAGTTGAATATCTATTTTAGAGTTTTCATCAAAAAATATAATTGAAGGGACAATAACACCATTTATCTGTGACATATTAATTTACTTCGTTATTTATAATAATAAAAAGTTAAATTAGATTTCGAATATAATAGGAAGAATGAGGTTTAATTTTTTGTAGTATTTTAGAATATTATTAAATATTAATATTTTATTTTTAAGACAATTAATTATATATACAAAAAATTAGAATGTTATATTAATAGAAATCAATTTAGATTGTATTAAATCTATATGAGGTGTATATTGAATTTTTTGTAAAATTGAAGGAGTTGATATTCCACTCGTTTCTACAGGAACTTCTCCTTTTTTGGGAGCTGCTCAGTTCGGAAAAAATGCCCGCATTTACCGTAAGAAATTTATGAACAATGTGGATGCTGTGCTTGAAATTTTAGAAGCATGTTATAAAGCTGGAGGGAGGGGAATAGAAATAGTACCTATAGGTAAGATCGGTAAAGCAACTAAAATAATGAAAGAAACTCACAACGATTTCGTAGTAACTGGTTCTACTTTTCCAGGACCAGATCCGTTAATTGAAGATTTAATTGATATTGAGGCAAAAATAATTTTTGCTCATGGCATTGTTTCAGATAAAAAGGATGATAAACTCGTTAAAATGGTTGATGATATTAAATCTCGAGGTGTCATTCCGGGTATTGCTGCTCATAATCCTGTTTCTACTTTAGAATATGCTCTCGAGAATTTACCAGATGTAAAGGTTTTTTTAATTCCATTTAATAAAAGAGGAATGTTTATGGGCTATAAAAAGAAATTAGAAGAGATTGTTGACAATACTAAAAATTGCTCTTTCGTAGGTATGAAAACTCTAGCTGCGGGAAAATTAGATCCAAAAAAAGCATACGAATACATCTCAAAACATAATATTTGTGCTGTAACTATCGGAATGGTTACAACTGAAGAAGCAGAAATATCAACAAAAATAGCTTTGGAAACATTAAGTAACTAACCAAATTTATCTTAACAAAAATAAAAACAGAAAATAGTGTTTTTATAAACACTAAACTTGTGCCTAATGTTATAGATTTCGAAAATCCAAAGTCAGTTTCAATTAGAGTTAAAATTAATGACTACAGTGAATCGAAGGTTTTCGATCAATCCAGGGTCTTTCTTGCTCTAATTGAGCTGCTAAACGGAAAAGAGTGGCTTCATCACCAAAACGAGCTGCGAATTGAAGGCCTATTGGTAAATTATCAGCATTCCAATATAATGGAACGGACATGGCTGGTTGACCTGTTATGTTAAAAATACTAGTAAAAGCACTCATTTGACTCATTAACTGGAAAGATTTACCTATATTCTCTGCTGAAAAAGATCCAATTTTTACTGGAGGAATGGACATTGTCGGAGTGAGTAATAAATCATATCCGCCTTTATGAAACCATTGTGCTATTTTCCGTGAAAAGAGCTGGCATTCTTCTAATGCAAGTAAATAATCAGAAGCAGTTCGTCTTACCGCATTTTTATAAAATAACCAAGTCAAAGGTTCCATTTGGTCTTCTGTAATCTTGGTCCCTAACTCTTTTTCTATATAAGTTAAACTCGAACCAGTAATGGAAATATACATAACACTAAAAGCCGTGAAAAGATTTGCATAACTTAATTCCTCTGGATTTACATCTACAACATTATGTCCTAAACTTTCACATAGTTGAGCGACATCTTTTACTGCTTTCTCGCAATCTGGATGAACTTTAGTATTAGAACTCCACCCCTTAGGAACGGAAGTTAAATATCCAATTTTTAAATGCCCCACTTCATGACGTATTTCTTCTAAATAAGGGCGTTTTTTTGGCGGTGCATAGTAAGGATCTCCTATGTCTGGACCTGATGTTGCATCCAATAATGCTGCTGAATCTCTTACTGTGCGAGTAAGTGCGTGTTCTACAACTATTCCACTGCCAATATCACCATATCGTGGACCGAGAGGATTCCGAGCGCGAGTAGGCTTCAGACCAAAGATTCCACAACAAGAGGCAGGAATACGAATTGAGCCCCCTCCATCGTTTCCATGGGCCATTGGGACGATTCCAGCGGCTACAGCTGCAGCTGAGCCACCACTCGAGCCTCCTGCTGTTATATTTAGATCCCAAGGGTTTCTTGTCGGTCCAAATAAGACAGGTTCTGTAGTGGGAAGAATACCAAATTCAGGAGTATTAGTTTTACCAACAACAATTAATCCAGCAGCTTTATGACGTTTCACTAGCTCTGTATCCCATTCTGAAACATTATCTTTGAGGAGAATAGCGCCTGAACAGTAAGGTGTTCCTTCATATTCCGCACAAATATCTTTTAAAAGGAACGGTATACCACTAAAAAGAGCCTCAATTTTTTTACCTGTACTAATTTCCTTATCCCATTTTTCTGCATTTTTACTTGCCTCATCATACATTTTATAAATCACAGAATTGAGTTTAGGATTAACTCGCTCAATTCGCTCGATAGTCATCTCTACTAATTCGGATGGTTTAATTTCTCGTTCTCGGACCATTTCTCCTAAACCAAAAGCGTCATACTCAATTAATTCAGCTTTCAAATTTTTTCACTTCTTGATTTTTAATTTTTTTTATTTTGTTATATATATTTTCTCTCAACTTCGCCTCTTGGCGTTTTTTCTTCAAACAAGATAGCTTGAAATGAATAAATTTTAGTATCTAAATCTTTCCAAGCATCTTGGGGAAGCCATGCTTTTTGACAAGTATGGTCGAGAAAGGTTTCCACATCCCAGTTCCGATCGTGATCGACTGGAACCTGGGGAAGTAATAAACCACGTCGCATTCCTTTCTCTGCTATAAGTCCATCCCTTCCAATAACGATTTTTTCGAGATACTCTTTAGGATCGTTTACTTCAATTTGTTTAGGCGGAGTTAATATAGATAATTCGATTACAATATCGTCCATTTCTTCTAATGTAACTGAAGGAAAACGAGGATCTTCTATAGCTGAACTAATTGAAACTCTATGAATCACATCATATAAAGAGTAAGTCGGTTCTATATAACCTATGCACCCTCTTAAAGGATTGCCTCCTACATTGAATTTATTTAAAGTAACGAATGCTCCATAATTGTTTGCGAACTTTTGTTTAATTTCTTCGGGAACACCTATTCTTTTATTATTTTTTAGATAATGCTCTATGTTTTCCCTTGCAAAATTGATAAGCATCTTTCCCTCTTCTACACTAAATTTCTCCTCGTTTGACATAATCTTCTCCTAAAAAATTTCTTAACATATATAATTAAGTTGCTTGATATTTTATATTTTATAGATATTTTATTGGACTTTTATTATTGATCCCACTGGTTTGGAGTTTTCAATATTAATTTCTACTCCTTTCAAAAATACTTTCCAAATTTGGATGTTTGTTTCAAAGTTTTCGTATGGTGAAAATTTTGCCTTTGTTTTAAAATTTTGAGAATTAATTTTATATTGGGGAATTTTATCAATAATCATTAAATCCGCAACATAACCTTCTTTTATGTATCCTTTATTTTTTAATTTAAATTGTTTTGCTGGCTGTTCTGACGCTGCCTTTACAAAATTTTCTAATGATAATTCATAATGGCATACTTTATTAAGTAATAAAAGTGGATAGGTTTCAAATCCCGGAAATCCTGAGGGTGCATCAGAAAATTCTCCTGATTTTTCTTTTAAAGTATGTGGGGCGTGATCAGTTCCAATTAATTGTATTTTTCCATCTATTAATTCATTTAATAAGAACTGTGAATGATGTTCATCTCTTAACGGAGGCAAAACTTTACCATAATTATCATTACTCAATTTAATCTTATTTGACAAAAGTATGTGATGAGGAGTAATTTCAAATGTTATTTTTAAATTTTTATGTGTATTTATTGCTTTTTTTATTAAAGAATAACTGTCTATACAACTTATATGACAGAAATGAATGATCGGATAATTTTTGGACTCTAAATCATTATCAGTAATAATTTTATAATAATTTTCAAGAATAAAATTCACATATTTCGCTTCCATTTGATGTGGATAAAGCATATTATGTAATTTTAATGCATTATAATTTTCTAATGTATTTTCTTGAAGAATATCCTCTTTTTTATCCTCAGTTATCGCCCAATCGGGGTGAATAAAAATAGGAATTTGGTATTTTGATGAGATAAGAAGAATTTTTTGAATATTTAACCAGTCAGTCCAATCAACTTCATTCAAAGAACTAAGTGGGTATATTTTAAACCCAATTACACCTAAATCTATAATTTTAATAATTTCTTCAAAATTGATTCCTTTAGGGACTCCTGCAATAAATCCGACATCTACATGAGTATTTTTTTGAGCTTTATCCATCCATTTCTTAACTTGTTTGGAGGAGATAGCGGGAGGTTTTGTATTAGGCATATTAAAAACAGTTGTTATTCCTGAAAACGCAGCTGCTTTTGTTCCTGTTAAAAATGTTTCTTTTTCGGATTGATCCATATCACGTAAATGAGAATGAATATCGATAATTCCAGGGATAATTAATTTATTTTCACAATTAATTTCTGTTCCATCATCGTTATTTTGAGTGATTAAATTATAATCTTCTCCAGAAGGATCAAAGCAAATTGATCGAATAATTCCATTATTGATAAGAAGTGCGCCTTTACGTATTATGCCGTCAGAATAAATTTTAGCGTTTTTTAAAATCATATTAATTTTGTTTTTTCAATAAATCTAATCTAAAATTAACATACAAAAATTTATCTTCTATACTATTAATTTTTGAAAGCGTTAAAAATTTTATATCTTTCAAATCTTTAAACAGTTGAAAAAAGTTGAAATCTTCAATTATTATATTGTATGCGGGAATAATGTAGAAAAATTCAGATATAGTATTTAACGTTTCAAATTCATTAACTTTAAGACATGAATTTAATTTTCCCACATCCTTATCATTAATTAAAAAAATAGGATTGAAAGATGGAAAAGATTTTAAATATTTAATAAACGATTCGTTATTGGAAAAATTCCTTATATAAATACCGGGGGTTGATTTTCTCCAATTTTCAATATTTGAAGAATTAACTAAGCTTATTTTGTCTATGGCTTTTCTTAATAATAAAGCTTGCGAACGCTCGTCCGGACCTAAATATTTTAATGTATTTCCTTCAAATTTAATTAATACACCTTCATTTTGAAAATATAAAAACAAGTTATTCTCTTTTCTAATTGCATAGGACAGACAGAAAGCCTCACGAATACAAGAACAAATTGTGTAAATTTCAAGAGGTGTTTTTCCTACATCAATATCCTTTTTATTATAGTTGGTGAGTTTTTTAACTAATAATAAGAAGTTTACCAATCTAATCAAGAAAAGTAAGAATATCTAAAATTTAAAATTTTTACTTAATTTATCCATAAATGCTGCAGCACCTTTTCCCATTCCCGGCATTCCCGGCATTCCTTTTCCCTTTTTGCGAGCTTGTAAAAATCTTTTCATCATTTTCTTCATTTGGTTATATTGATCTAACATTTTATTAATTACAGCATATTCTGTACCCGAACCGATTGCAATTCGTCTTTTCCTTGTCTTCTTAATAATTTTTGGAGTTTCTTTCTCCTCCTGCGTCATTGAATCTAAAACTACTCTCCATTTCTCAATATTTCTTTCTGCATCATCTTTTAGGGCGTCGGGAATGTTCCCTCCCCCCATCATCGCAAGAATTTCCCGCATTTTGCCGACCTTTTTTATATTTTTGATCTGATGATATAAATCTTCTAATGTGAATCTCCCTCTCATCATACGCTTGACCGCCTCAGGATCGGGCATAACTTCTGCTTCTTGAACTCTTTGTATAAGAGCTTCGAGATTTGGAATACCTAAAAGGGTACCTACAAAACTAGTCGCTTCGAATTCTTCAAAGGCATCTATTTTTTCACCAACACCAATAAAACGAATCGGAACATTAGTAGCAGCACATGCAGATAAGGCACCCCCTCCTTTTGCTGTACCGTCTAATTTAGTAACTATAATGCTTCCAAGATTTGTTGCTTTGCCAAATTCTTCAGCTTGAGAATAAGCCTGTTGGCCAAGTGTTCCGTCAATCACAAGGATTGTTTCGTT
>SDNM01000046.1 GCA_004524385.1 Promethearchaeota archaeon | reverse complement strand
TCAATATTGGGTTCTTTAGACATAATATATAATTATTTTGCAGAATTTATTAAACTTTATAAAGAAAAAACATTAAAGTTAAGCTAACTTTTTTCAATAAAATGGTTTTTAAAAGCAGTAGTTCTGAAAAAAGAGGCAAAGAAGTCTTAAAAAATTTGTTTTATTTCTCAGAAAATCAAATGTTAGATTGTAATCAGTATTGTATTATCGACAGCGATACTCAAGAAATCGCTTTATTTGATGCTGGGAATAGTTTAGCCGTATCTGGGTTATTGAAAGGAATGGAAAATTGTGGTCTTGATCATAATAACATAAAGAAAATCTTTCTAACTCATGAGCATATTGATCATGTTATTGGACTTTATCCTCTAATGGAAAAGATGAAAGAAAATCCTCCTGAAATTTTTGCGTATGGAGAAACTGTTAAAATCTTATCTGAAGGGGATGACTCAAAAATTTGTCCTGGGGCTCTTGGAATAACTCCTAAAATGTTTGGAGCTAAGATAATGCCTCTTAAAATCACAGATTTAACCAATCTAAAAGAAATAGGTATTAATTCTGAGTTCAGTTTTCAAATTCATTATACACCAGGACATTCTTTAGGTTCGATCTCTTACTACGAACCCTCCAAAAAAGTATTAATTCCTGGGGATTTAGTCTTTACAGGTGGTAGTATAGGCAGGTTCGACTTCCCAGGAAGTTCTTTAAAAGATCTTCAAAACTCAATTAAATTTATAGCGGAACATTTAGACGTGAAATATTTATTACCCGGGCATATGAATATCTCTGACGATGGAAATAAAAATATAAAAATGTCTTATAGATATGCTCAATCAATGGACCTTTATTTTTAAGTGATATTTTTTTTCGAATATCTTTTCTTCTATTTCATAATTAAAGTTAAAATTTTGGCATTCTAATTTATGAAATAATTTTATTATAATATTACATATACAAGAAATGAATATTTTTTTTTTAAAGAAAAAAAAAATTTTTATAGAAATTAATAATGCCTGAAGATTTAATTCCAGTGGAAGAAAAAGAAGTGATTGGAGCTTTAGAAAAAGTAATTGGAACACCTTTACCTGAACTTACTGAACTACAATATTATAATATTGGTTTTTTTGTTCATGAAGGTCATATCTCTGGATTAGGACTCTTTTCATGTGGGTTAACATCTATTCCAAAATCAATAAATTCTTTGAGTTTTCTTAAAGAGTTATATTTAAGAGGAAATAATTTAGAGAATGTCCCTGATGAATTTTTTTCACTCGATTCTCTTGAAATTTTAGATTTTAGTGAGAATCAATTATTAAAATTGCCTGAATCAATAAGTAATCTTTCTTCCTTAAAAGAATTACACCTAGAATCGAATAATTTAGTAAGTTTACCAGAATCTTTAGGATCTATCTCTTCTTTAGAATTCTTGGATTTAAGTGAGAATGATTTAAAGGATATACCCTCATCTTTAAACAATTTATCAAATTTAAAAACTCTAGATTTAAGCGGAAATAAACTTGAAATTTTTAAAACCACCATCAATTCTCTTTCTTCATTAGAAATATTGTATTTAGGAAATAATGAATTAACAACTCTACCTGAATCTATTGGTTCACTAACATCACTAAAACGACTTAATATAAGAAATAATAATTTAAACTCTATTTTTGAGTCGATAGGTTCATTAATCTCTTTAACGGCTTTGTTTTTAAAAGGAAATAATATAGAAACTTTACCAGAATCAATAGGAGCTCTTAGCACCCTTAAATATTTAGGTTTGATGGAAAATAAGCTAAAATCTATTCCTAAGACAATAGGTTCACTTTCATCTATAGAAAATATAAGTTTATCATCTAATTATTTAACTGAATTACCAGAATCCATAGGCAATTTAAAATCATTAGTGAGATTAGACATGCATAATAATAAATTAAGATCACTTCCAGAAACCATAGGAGGATTAGTTTCCCTAAAGCGATTAAATTTACAGAGAAATGATCTAAATAATCTTCCTGAGTCAATAGGAAAAATGATTTCACTAGAAGAATTAAAAATTGGTCTTAATCATCTAGAAACACTTCCAGAATCAATTGGTTTGCTCACTTCACTCAAAGAACTTGATTTATATGATAATTTATTAAAGGAGTTACCGAAATCGATAGGATCTCTATCTTCATTAGAAATCTTAGATTTGAGTAAAAACAACATTAAAATGCTCCCAGAATCAATAGGACGGTTATCTTCTTTAAAAGAACTAGATTTATCAAGTAATAAATTGACTACTCTAACAGTATTATTAGGATCTCTTCATAAATTAAAAACTTTAATCTTAGGATTTAATAAATTAGAATCTATACCTGATTCAATAGGTTCTCTCTTTACACTTGAAATATTAGATTTAGGAAAGAATCATCTAATAAAGATTCCTAATTCAATAGGGAGCCTTACTTCACTAAAATATTTATATTGTTATTATAATAAATTAGAAAAAATTCCAGACTCAATAGGGTCACTCCAATCTTTAAAATATTTATATTTAGGCAATAATAATCTAACGGAACTTCCAAAGTCTATTGGTTCTCTCTCGTCTCTAAAATATTTATTTTTAAGAGCTAATACCTTGAAAACCTTGCCAGAGTCGATAGAGTCGCTTTCATCACTTAAATATCTTAATTTAGAAAAAAATAACATAATTAAAATCCCAGACTCATTAGATAAATTAGAAAAACGTGGAGTGAAAATCTTTAAATAATAATTTTGACAAAAATAACATTAAGTACCTCCATTGTTTTGTTTTTCAGTGCTTATAAAGAATATTTTTTTTTTCCATATGTTTTATCTGTAAATATATAAATCCAATCTTCCCTATTACCAACCGCATTATCATCGAGTTTTAATTCAACTTTAATAATATTATTTAGTTTTCCTCGAGGTGTTTTGATGACATTTTTTCCTTTATATTTTATTGATTTAGCTCTTTGATGAATATATGTGTCAGTATTTTTACCCATTATAATTAAATCATCGTTTTTAGTCAAATATCCATTATTTAAGATAATAATTGCGGTTTGGGTTTTTTGAATATATTTTTCAACCCATCCAACTTTGATATATCTAAAGTGAGATAAATTCGCAGGTGATTTATGTTGATGGTCATCTTCAGTCATCCTTTTGAAATAAAAACCAGGCGTAAATCCTCGATTATAAACTTTTTTTAAATCTGTAATCCATCTACCCACTTTTTTTTCCGTAAATGTTCCACTATAATAAGCTTCACATGCTTCTCTATATGTTTTAGTCACTATCTCAACATAATGAGGGTGTCTCATTCGCCCTTCGATCTTAAAAGCATCAATATTAGCCTCTATTAATTGTGGTATGTAAGCTATAGTACATAAATCTCTTGAGTTCAAGAATCGAACTCCATCATAAATGTATTCTTCTCCGGATTCACCCTTCACCCACCATCTTCTTCTGCAAGGTTGAATACAACTACCTCTATTTGCTGATTTTTCTTCTGTACCACAAATATCTTGCGAAAAATAGCATCTACCACTTATTGATGTACACATTGAACCATGAATGAACACTTCGATTTCTGCTTTTGTCATATTTCTTTTAATTTCTTTAATCTTTTCTAGTGATAATTCGCGAGCTAAAATAATACGTTCAGCACCTAATTGTTCGTAAAATTCAGCAGATAAGGAATTAGATATATTACATTGTGTGGAGATATGAAATGGTAATTTAATTTCTCTAGATATTTGTATTGCTGCTAAATCATGAACAATCACCGCATTGACTCCTGCATCTTTAGCTTTCTCTAATATTTCTCGTAGTAATTCCAATTCGTTATCGTATACGAGAACATTGGTTGCTAATATTGTTTTTAAATTATTTTTCTCACAATAATCTACTATTTTATTTAGATCTTCTAAAGCTATATTCTCTGACCGCATTCTCATATTAAGCTTTTTAACTCCAAAATAAATAGAATCCGCATATTTTAAAGCTGCTTTTATTGCCTTGAAATTTTTTGCGGGGGCTAACAGTTCAACTTTTTTCATTTTAATTTAAATACCATTTGTTAATATTCTTTCCATAAATATTTATGTATCCATGTAAATTAAATTTAGGATAAATATGTCAACAAAGAAAAAACTTTATAAGATGTTTTATATGGTGAATATTTATGGAAAATGAAGTTTTATTAGAAGAAAAAAAAAATCGGGAAAAAACTTTTGCCATAAAGGGTTTAATCTTTATTTTCCTAGGTATTACAGCAAGAGTATTCATTCTTTTTTTTTATTATTATATTCATATGTTAAATCCTTATATATCTTGGGGGGATGTTTATAGAAATTATCATTATGAATCCACGGAGCATTATCCTTTGGTGAGTCAAATTTTTATTGAGATATTTGTGTTTTTATCTTTTGGGAGATTTGGAGTTTTTGTTTTTTGGGCTTTTTTTTGGGAATTGGTGACAAGTTTGATGTTCTATTTTGTTATAAAAAGTTTTAATATTAAAAATAAAGGTTATACTTTTGGTTTTTTTTTAATCAATCCATTATTATTTTTTATCAACATTTTTAGCTTAGAGGGTTGTGGATATCATATTACAGAATCATTCTTTTTGTTCTTTCTATTCCTGGCACTCATATATTATCCAAGAAAAGAGCGTTATGCTAGATATTTGTTTTACATATTTTTAGGATTATCAATGTGTATAAAATATTACACTATACCAGCAATAGGATTTCTATTTATTAAATTTCTATATGAAAAAAACTGGAAAGAATTAAAAATAATGGCAATTCTTATCGTCCCACTATTGATAGTATTGATATTTTTACCACTTTTTTACTTACCTTATCATTATATAGCATTAGTAATATGGAATTATAGAGGTTCTTATGTGCCAAGATTTATAAGAGCACTTCCTTTTTTATGTATATTCATTTTATTTATTTTATTTAGATTAGAGAAATCTGATATATTTGAAATATTAGTAATTTCAATGGTTGCGTTCGGTACTTACCTCTTTTTTAGTTGGCCATTTTTAAGATGGTTTCAATCTATAATATTTTACGGAATTTTAAAGGAGAGAGAATTTTTTAGGTTTAAATTGAATTTAGGATTTATAAAGAGAGAAAAAATAGTAAATAATCATCTGTTGACTTTTTGCTTGTCATTTATTGGAGTCTTTTACTCAATTTTAATTATTATTTTTTATTTATAAAACTTCAATCTATTAATTTAATGAGATTTTTTTTATATTTCTAATTTAGAGTTCTTTTCATTAGATTTAATAAATTAAATTTGCTAATATAAATACAGAAATCTCTTTAGTACATTAACTTTAGGATAAATTTCTCAATAAAAAAAAACTTTATAAGAGGTTCTTTATGGTAAATATTTATGGAAAATGATGTTGTTATTGAAGAAAAAAAAGTTTTAGATAAAATTCTTGCCAAAAAAGCTTTAATCTTTATTTTTTTAGGTATTACGGCAAGAATAATCATGTTATTTTATTATTATTGTATTCATATATTAGATCCTCAGAGAGGTTGGGGAGATGTTCAATTAAATTATACTAAGAACTGGGGGCTTTATCCTATGCTGACTCAAGGTTTTATTTTCGCATTTATGTTTTTATCTTTTGGAAGGATTGAAATTTTTGCTTTTTGGGCTTTTTTTTGGGACCTGTTGACATGTTTGATATTTTATTTCGTTTTAAAAAGTTTTAATATTAAAAATAAAGATTATGCATTCAGTCTTTTTTTAATAAATCCATTTTTCTTTTTAAACAATTCTTTTAGCTTAGAGAATTGTGGGTATCATATAACAGATGCATTCTTTTTCTTCTTTTTTTTCATGGCACTCATATACTATCCAAGAAAAGAGCTTTATGCTAGATATTTGTTTTATATATTTTTAGGTTTATCAATGTGTATTAAGTTTTATCCCATACCAGCAATAGGATTTCTATTTATTAAATTTCTATATGAAAAAGATTGGAAAGAATTAAAAATCTTTCTTATCACCATTATCCCGTTGTTATTGTTGTTGTTAATTTTTCCCCTTTTTTTCTTAACTTACCATTATCAAATATTAATAGAGTGGAATGATAGAGGTTCTTATGTGCCAATATATATTAGAGTACTTCCTTTTATATGCATATTCATTTTATTTCTTTTATTTAGATTAAAAAATTCTGATGTTTTTGAAATAATAATAATTTCAATAGTTGCTCTTGGTACTTATCTATTTTTTAGTTGGTTTTTTTTAAGATGGTTTCAATCCATAATATTTTATGGAATTTTAAAGGAGAGAGAATTTTTTAAATTTAAATTGAATTTAGGATTTTTACAGAGAGAGATAAACGTAAATAATCATCTATTAACATTTTATTTATCGTTTATTGGAGTCTTTTTATCCTTTTTAATAATTATTTTTTGGTTTTAAAACTTCAACCTATTAATTTAATAAAAATCGTTTTAATAAATTCTCATTTGGTTCCCTTAAATCTGTTTTATCATTTTTTCAAATTTAAAATTGAAACCAACAGAAGAAAATACGCCATACACAAATATATAGGCCGATCTTATTAAATGATCCAAAATAAAAATAGATAAAATAATATTATAAGGAATTGATGGATAAAATAAAAAAATTAATAAGGCACCTACACTTTCAGAAATAACCCATCCACCGGGTGTAATTGGAAATGCTTTGGTAAAGAAAACTATTATTTGAGCCATTATAATTATGAATATGTTAATTTCATATCCAATTAAATAAAAAAGAAGCACGAGAGTAAGAGTATCCAAAAACCAAGTTGGAAAACTCAAGATAATAACTTTAATTACACTTTTCTTATTTTTTCTAAATTCATTTACTCCGTTCAAAAAGCCCTCGAGGAATTGCTTCAATTTACGCTCAAGCTTTGAGGAAATCTTGCCAATAATATTTAATATCCAATCAGATATAAGAAAAAGTAAGATTAATATGACTACGGCTCCACTTAGGAAAAGTGCACCAATACCTAAATAAATATGTAAGTTTAGATTGGAAGTTCCCTTAAAATTATTTAAATATAAATAAATAGTAACTAAACTAATAAATAAAAACAATACTAGTAAATCTATAAATCTCTCGATTGATACACCACAAACACTCCTAGTTAATGAGATATCTTTCTCCTTTTGTTGTATATATTCAATTCTTGCTAGTTCCCCAAATTTGCCTGGTGTTAATTCATTAATGGCAAATCCAATACCATAGGACCCATATAATATTAAGAGTGAAGATTTAAGATTTAATCCATGAAATACCTGTTTTAATTTAATTGAACGTAAAATAAAGGTGGTTGTATAAATCAGTATAAATAAGAATATCCCTAATAATGAAATTTTATTTAAATTTTTTAGAATTTCCCGTATATCAACATAGAATATCATGAAAATAATTAATATGATTGTTGAGATTCCAATCAAAATTCTCTTTATTTTGTCTTTCATTTTCTCTGTGTTCTTTATTATTTTTATGGAGTTAATTTTTAAGTTGAAATATCAAAAAATTTTTAATATTTATACTTATTGAATTTTAACTATTGAATTTATTCTATTTTTTAATAGAAAATCAGATATTCACAGAAACTTAATTTAAAAACCGATATTTTTAAATTTAAACAAGATTAACAAATTTTATTAGGAAATAAAATTGTCAATGGTTCACTGAAATGAAAATTTTGCTGATGATGCCAATAAACAGAAGCTATATTATAATGCCAAGTCTTGGCATTGGTTATATTGCATCTGTTTTAAGAGAGACTGGACATGATGTTAAAATACTGCATTGTCTTCAAAGAAATTTCACATTTGATGATTTTCAAAATTATATTAAAAATAATGATTTTGATCTTATTGGCATTCAGATGTTTAGCTATGACGAAACTCCCACAAGAAAGCATATAGATATCATAAGAAAATTTCAACCTGATACGATTATAGTTCTTGGTGGTTATCACCCTTCAGGAATTCATGAAGAAATATTAAAAGATTATCCAAAAGCGGATTTTGCTTTAATATGTGAGGTAGAAATCGCTTTTCCTAAGCTTTTGTCTCAACTTCAATCAAATAATCCAAATTTCCAAGATGTACCAAATCTCATATGGCGGAAAGAAAACAAAATAATAATTAATCCAATAGACATAGTTGAGGATCTCGATACGATTCCGTTTCCAGCTTGGGATTTAATGGATCCAAGAAATTACCCCCCAATGCCCCATGGGGGATTCTTCAAAAGCTTCCCCATAGCGCCTATAATTATTACAAGAGGTTGTCCAATGGAATGTACTTTTTGTGCTAGTAAAGCAATTACCACACGTCGAATTAGAAAAAGATCAATAGAAAATGTGATTAAGGAGATGAAGTTTTTGAAAAGAAATTTTGGGGTAAGAGATTTTTTAATAGAAGACGAAAACTTGACTTTACTCAAGAATTTTTTAACTGAATTTTGTGAAACTCTAATAAAATTAAAGATGAATATCACATGGAGTTGTCCTTCCGGCGTGAGGATTGACACTCTCGATGAAGATATGTTAAAACTTATGGAGAGATCAGGGTGCCATTCTTTGGCTATAGGTCTTGAATTTGGCTCTCAGCGTATACATGATATCACAAAAAAACATCTTTCAGTTAATAAAATTATAGAGAAAATGAAGATTTTTAATAATAGCAATATAAAAACTACAGGCTTTTTTATGTTTGGAATACCTGGAGAAACTAAATATGAAATGCTTCAAACTATTGGATTATCAAAGTTAGTAAACATTAATAGAGCTCAATTTAATAATTTTATGCCGTTGCCTGGATCCGAATTGTATAAGGAATTAATGGATAAGGGAATGAAAGAAATCGATTATGATCACTTTTTTGTGCATGATGTAGGATATGTCCCAGATGGTATGACTCGAAAGATGATGAAAAATATGCAAAGAAGAGCCTATCTTGAGTTCTATCTTAGACCTAAAATTATGATTGGAATTCTAAAAGAAATACAATCACTTAAGCATTTTTGGGCTCTTATAAATAGATTTATTGATAGTCTAAAATGATTTTATTAT
>SDNM01000045.1 GCA_004524385.1 Promethearchaeota archaeon | reverse complement strand
TCCAGAAAAAGCTATAATTTTTTTCGTAATTATCTCACATCAAATTTGTAATAAATCTTTAATTAATGGAAATTGAATTAAAATTAAAAATTTTATATTCATAATTTAAAAGAATTTTAAGGGATATGGGAGAAAATAAAAATCTTTTTAATAAAGAATTTAATAATTAATAATTTAGCGTCTTTGCCTTTGATTCCTTTGTTGCGATGATTGTTCTTGACGATAGATAGGAATAATTTTAGATGTAAATTCTTCAAGCGTATAGGGAAATTCGTCCTCACTTGAAATCTTACCTAATTCAAGCATAATTTGTCTTGCTAGAATCCAAAATACTAAACCTAACGCTTTCTTGCCTCGATTATTAGCCGGAACCGCAAGATCGATGCCAACAAGCGTGTCATCGGTATCAAATAAAGACACTACTGGTATCCTTGCTAATTGAGCTTCTCGTAAGATCACTTTATCGGCATGTGGGTCAATTATTACCACGACTGACGCGTCTTTAACGTACGTATCTATAATTGGGTTGGTTAAACTCCCAGGAATGAACCGATTGACGATAGCCCTGCATCCAAGCACTTCGCAGAACTTCTTAACAGGTTCTTTACCGTATCGTCGAACAGAACTAACAATTATTCTATCACTTCCTTCCTCAACGTATTTGGATAAAAATTTAGCCACTATTTTTAAACGTTTATCAGTCTGTGTTAAATCTATGACATATAATCCATAATTGGTTTGTCGATAAATAAATCTTCGAGCATCTCCAGATAACAATTTAGTACCAATGTGAATTCCACAAGATAAATAAAGCTGTTTTTGAGCCTCATCTTTATCAATTAATTTTTCCTCTACCTCAAGCTCTTTGTCCAAATCCTCAGTGTCGAGTAAATCCAGTTCTTCTTCAAGATCAATAAAATCATCCTCAACAAAATCGTCCACAAAGTCTAAATCAATTTTGTCATCTTTTTTCTCTTTTTTTTTCTCTTTTTCTTCTGTTGATTCAGTGTCCTTACTTTTCTTTTTAGCCAAGCAAGCCGCCTTTATTATTTTTATTTTTTGTATTTAATTTGTTCAGTTTCTAATTCTTTAATTATAAAAAATTGAATAAATAATAAATTTTTTGATTAGATTAATATAATTTCAATAAAAAACAGTTAAATGTGAATAGATTTTTTGAATAATATTTTCTTCATAATAGATTATATTTTTATAATTAAAATTAGAATTTAAGAAAAATTAGGGATAATATCATTTAGCTCCTATTCAATAGTATTAAAAATGAAGAAATTAGAGAATTATACTAATATAAATGACATTTATATTCATAGAATAAATAATTTTATTAATTTTTTCAATCATTTCTGTAAATAACTAAAACTTAAACTTAATTATTTATTTATAAATCTTAATGGTAAAAGAAAAAGCAGAAGAACTACCTATCGTTTTACCCGATCGAGATTTTGCATTAGAACTGTTAAAAAAATTAAAAGTTCCTTATAGTGTTCGGCGACATTCTCTGAAAGTATGTGAAAAGGCTTTAGAAATTGCAAATAAAATTAGGAAAACAAATATCGATATAGATTTAATTGAAATTGGCGCTATTCTTCACGATATTGGAAGATCTAAAACACATGGATTTCAACACGCATTATTAGGTGGTAAAATTTTAAGGGGAAGAGGATTTCCAAATGAAATCGCACGTATTTGTGAAACTCACATTTTAGGAGGTTTAGATAAAGAAGATGCTAAATCTGTGGGATTACCTAACAGAGATTATCTTCCAGAAACCCTCGAAGAAAAAATTGTTTGTCTTGCTGATAAATTAATGGCAGGAAGGAGAGAGGTTTCAATTGAGGAGAGATTTCAAATTTGGTTTAGTAAATGGCAGGAAGGAGAGAGATTTAGTAAAGTATTAAATAAATCCAAAAAAAGAATTGAAGAAATTCAAAAAGAAATACAAAATTTAAGTTAAAAAATTTATTTTGAAAGTATTTTCTTTAATTGGTTGATTATTCCTCCTTCATTTAAAATTTTTGTTAAAAATTCAGGCAACTTTGTGAATTCAACTTTAATGTTTTTAGTTTTATTAAAAATAACACCATTATCGAGAGAAATTTCCAAATTATCTCCTTTAGAAAACGTATTTTCATTCCACTCGGTTAAGGTAATTCCGGGTATACCTACATTTATTAAATTCCTAAAATAAATTCGTGCAAATGATTTGGCAATAATTGCTTTAACTCCAAGAATTTTAAAAACATTAACAGCTTCTTCTCTGGAGCTCCCTGTCCCGAAATTTTCTCCAGCAACGATTATATTTCCTTTATCTATTTTTTTTACAAATTGAGGATCTATAAATTCTAATGTACATTTAGCCATTTCATGAGGATCCCTCATAGTAAGAGTATGACTTGGAACAATATCATCTGTATTGATATCATCGCCTAAAATGTAAGCAAAACCATTTAGTTCATCCATTTATTACAACACCTCACGAGGATCTGTAATTTTACCATAGATGGCAGAAGCAGTAACAGTAGCAGGAGAGGCCAAATACACTTGAGAACTGGCTGCACCCATCCTACCTACAAAATTTCGATTCGTCGAACTAATACATACTTCCCCCTCTCCTAATACACCCATATGCCCGCCAATACAAGCACCACAAGTAGAGTGAGTGACTACAGCACCGGCATTTATAAATATATCTAGTAAGCCTTCTTTCATGGCTGTTATATATACTTCTTTAGAAGCTGGTGTGATTATAAATCGAGTTTTTGGATTTATCGATTTTCCTTTTAGAATTTTCGCTGCTATCCTTAAATCCTCGATTCTTCCATTTGTACAACTTCCAAGAAATGCTTGATCAATTTCAATACCTTCCACATTTTCAATTTCATCTGCATTTCCTGGACTGGAGGGTTTAGCCACCATTGGACTAATTTCTGATAAATTATATTCGAGAGTTTTTTCATAAATTGCTTCTTTATCAGGGTGAATAACATTATATTCTTCTTTACTACGCTTTTGTATCCAATTTTCTAATTTATTATCAGATAAAAACACGCCAAATTTTGCCCCTGCTTCAACAACCATATTAGAGATTGTCATTCGTCCATCTATTGAAAGAGATTCTATGCCATGAAATTCTAATGATTTATAGATTGCTCCTTTTGTTGTAATATCACCAATAATTTTTAAAATAATATCTTTTGACATAATTCCTTTATTTAGTTCCCCTACAAAATTTATTTTAAATGATTCGGGAACTTTAAACCATAATTTACCAGTAGCAAAAACAACTGAAACATCAGTAGCTCCGATACCAGTAGATAAACAATTAAACGCTCCATAAGTAGTTGTATGACTATCGGAGCCAACAATTAACATTCCTGGTCGTGAAAAACCCATTTCTGGTAGTACTTGGTGGCAAATTCCTTTATCCATTCCAATATTATGTATAAAATTATACTTCTCGGCAAAGGCTCTACAATCTTGATGCATTTGAGCTGCGGATATCGTAGGGGCTGGAACCCAATGATCTAATATAAAAAAGATTTTATTTGGATTCCAAACGTAATCAATTCCAAGTTTTTCATATTCTTTATGAATTCTTCCTCCTAATTGCTCGTGAACCATTATTAAATCAATATCACATTCAACAAACTGTCCGGGTGATATCTCTTTTAAATCCGAATGTTCTAATAATATTTTTTCTGCTACTGTTTTGCTCATATTTTTTAACACACTATTTCGTGTTCTTCACATAATACTTTATAATCTTCATCAAGCATTAAAATTACTCTTCGAGCAATTATGCATGCTTCTACTAAGATTTGGGGATCAACCTTATCTGGTGTATCAATTTCACTATGAGTATAAAATGAAGCTTCTTTAGTAGAAATATCAACGGCACTATACTCCCTTAAATGAAATGGAACAGAATCGGTATGCGCTCCTGTTGTTATATGAAAACCATGAAGTTCAACATTTTCCTCTGATGCTGCGTTTTCCAAATATTTACTGAGAATTGGAGCAACTTTTTTACGAGGAATAACTCCGTAAGATTTTAAATATTCAAGTCTATTTCCTCTTTTGCGTTTTGCTGCTGAAACCATATCAAAATTTAATTGAAATATCTTACCTTTAACGAATTGGTCTTCGTGATTATTTACAAAAATTCTTGAGCCCATCGTTCCTAATTCTTCTGCAGAAAATTGGCAAAACCATATATTAAAATTATCTAAGAGATTATTCTTAAAAAATCTACTTAATTCAAATACAATAGACATGCCAGAGGCGTTATCTAAAGCACCAGGGGATTTATTTTTAGTATTGAGAAATATCAATAATAAATTTGAGAACGAAATTAAACCCGTTAATATCCAAATGCCAATTTGTAAAATTAAATAATTAAGCTCTAAAATGCAATAATAACAAAGCAGTGAAACAATATAAAACCCTCCAAGAATAATTCCACAAAATAACCATATTCTATAGGAAATAATTCTCCAGGCGGTTTTAAAGGTTTGAGATTTGGAATCAAGATGAGCAGATATTATAATATTACCTGCTTTTTCAATTGGCAGAGATCTCGCGTTTAATTTCACAAAAACATTTGTGGCTTGAATAGTATTGCCGAAATATTCTCCCCAAAATCCTTTTTCTTCGGGATGCTTTAATCCTCTTATAATTAAAAAAACTATTAATGACATCAATCCTATTATAAAAAATGTAAATACGATGTTAAGGTATATAGCTAGCACAAAAACCAATAGAGCGTTTAAACTAATTATCCCTATAAATTTAACAAGCGTCGTAGAGTAAAAATCGGAGAATTCAAATTTTTCTTTTATAATCTCATTCTCAGTATATCCTATTACTTTAAATGTATCAACAGTCAACTTTACTGCTTCTTTCTCACCATCAGTTCCTGCAAGTCGAGGAAAACTAAATTTTTGAATATTTTTATATATTCTATCTTTACTATACCAATGATTATTAAGAGGAGCTTTTGTATTCACAATTTATCTTATTTCAATTAGGATTATTAAAGTTCAATCTTAAAACTAGAAATAAAACAAAGGATTAATTTCTTATTTTTTTAATTTATTAATTACAATTTTCTGAATTTGTTTTTGTGTAAATTCAATGATATCATCCGTATTTATTACAAAATACCCTTTTTTTTTCGCACGTTTTAAATAAAGATCCCTTACTTTATCTAAAAAAGGGGTTTCTTCAAATTTTTCTAAAGCTCCAGACTTGCGCGCCAGAGAGATTCTAGGATCGATATCTAATATAATAGTTAAATCTGGTTGACCTACAAACTTATTAAGTTCTTCTATCCAATCAATAGAGATTTCATCAGATTGTAATGACTGGTATATTATAGAAGATTCAAGATACCGATCTGATATGACAATATATCCTTCGTCAAGTTTTTTCTTAATTTCATTATGATAATGGAGATCTCTATCTGCAGCAAATAAAAGTGCATCTGTAGTTGGTGGAATACTATTATCCTTCAAGAATTTTCTTAATAAGACTCCAATTTCGTTTTTAGAAGGTTCTTGAGTTAAATGAACTTTGAGTTTTTCATTCTTTAAAAATCCCTCAAGTAGGCGGCTATGAGTGGTTGTACCGCTACCATCCAATCCTTCCAAGACTATAAATACAGATTTTTGAGTTAGATTCATTTTTTTCATTTAAATCAAATATTTAAAAGTATAAAAATTATAAGAGAGTATTGTTTTTGAATATCTTAGAATTTAATTCATTTTGAAAAAGTAAAAAATTAAAGAAGATTATAATTTGACAAGTACTACTCCAATGGGTTATTGTCCGTACTGTCAGCAGAACGTTTTATTACATAGAGAGCCAATTAATCCAATATTAGCCATCATTTTATTCTGTTGTACATTTGGAATTGGTTTTTTCATTTATTTAATTATATATTATTCAAAATCCGAAAACATATGCGTTCATTGCGGTACACAAGTTATATCATTATCAAACCAATATTCTAAGACTACTAACCAGTTGTCAAATCAACAACAAGCTCAATTTAGCCAAGTTAAGCCAATTGAATCTGATAAACTTAAATATTGTCCTTTGTGTGGAGGAAAATTAGATAGTCAAAGCAAGAACTTTTGTCCTACTTGTGGAAGTGAAATTTAGATTTATATAAATTTATCAGCCCAATATTTAGTTCTTGTGATATAATAGTCACCATATTCTTCTGATGGTTCAATTTCCGTTCCTTCATGCCATTCATTGAAGGAGGTTATTAAAACCCAGTCTGCATCTAAACACTTTTTCCATAAATAATCGTATGTATCACCATCATCTCGTTTGATTAAAATTCCTGGATCTCTTATCACCCGATCATCATATCCTGGAATTGTAGTAAGAGCACACAACTTATTGTTGCTTCTTGCTACTTGAATCATGGATTTATAAAGGTCTCCAATCGTCCCTAAGGAGGATTTATCAAAACTAATTTGTCTTTGTTGGTTGATATAATAAGTGGGATTATAGAAATGAATACCATCAAATGAGGATAATATCTCTGTCTTGACTTCTGGTACTAGTGGTACATCGGCAATAAGAAAACAATCATATTTCTTCCTGATGTTATCAATAATTTTATCCCAAACAAAAGGAGAAAAAATCATTGTAGTGTAGAAAAACAAGACTGGTTTATTATTTACCATAAAAAAATAGGGGGAATCAGAGTATTCATCAAAAATATAAATAACTTCATCGGAAATTGTTTTAATACTGTCCGTGATAGGATCATTTATAAATCTATATTGATTTGTTTCATAATATAATGTAAATTTAATCCGAGTACTTACATTTTTTGCGACTGTTAAGATATTTTTAAATGTTTTATCTGTTTCATGATCAATACCCCACCATGAGCAAATTAGTGCATCAATTTTCGCTTGTTTAGCCAGATTAAGGTGTTTTTTAATAAGTTTCGGATCATTTGAATCATACAATCCATAAACAGGTGTATTAGTTCCAGTGTAATCATCTGGAGTTGGTGTTTTATCTTCAAAATTCCAATGGAACCAATCACTTCCCGTTGGATCATCAATTCCATATGTGTCATTTGTATAATCTGTTGGATTTCCATACCATGGGTAGTAAAATGCAAGCACCTTTTTATCATAGGATTTTTGATCTTGACTGATCAACATTTTATATAGAGGAATTAATGTGATCATTATAACAACTATAATGATAATAGAATAAAACTTCTTAAAATTTACTTTGTTTTTAAATTCAAACGAAATGCGAATATCACTCTTGAAATATATAAGAAGAATTAAGGAGCACCCAAACATTATAAAACTATTTATTAATATAAAGAGAGAAGATAATCCATACAAACCACACAGAGTATACAATACTAAAGCCCCCCCAAAGAAAAAGAAGAAGTAAGCATTGAGATTAAATGTTTTAATGTTAGAAAGTAAAAAAACCAATAAAATTAAAAGAAAAAAATTGGAAAATATGAATAAGATAAAACTAAACGGGGAGTGGAATAATAATAGAATAGAAAAAGTTATTAAGATTACTGAGTTAATGAGAATGATAAATTTATGAAGTTTCTTATCTTCAACAGTGATGTCAATAGGGAAATATAAAATGTAAGCAATAAAACCAGCATATGATATTAGAATAATAAACACTGTTAAATTATAACTAAAATTCAACGGTACACCAATTAAAGAGGGATTGTTAAAAAATATCAATTGAAATGCAAAAACACAAGCAATTAAAGCATTATTTAACAAAGAAAATAGGAATTTTTTAATTTTAGAATCAAAATGAAAATATTGATTTGGTTTTTGTGCTTCATTTTTATCTTTTACTTCTCTTTCAGGTTCTTTTACAATAAAAATCAATAGTATGCATAATAAAGGTGCTATAATATAAACCAAAATTGGATTAAATGTCAGAAAAAACATTCTTTCAATGAGATTCGCAATTAAACTAAAGACCAAACTAATAACTATTAAAATTGCCCATTTATTATCTGATGCTGGATCATCTTTGATACTTTCATTAATAAAAGCTGGGAAAAATAACCCATAGCTAAGAATGATTAAAACAAAGAAGATATTTAGATTAGTCGTCAATAGTAATATTAGAGAGACTGTAAAGAGGATAAAACTTATTATTATAGTAATAAAATTGAGAAGAAATTTGTGAATGATAATATCAAGTAGAAAAGCAATCACAAGAATTAGAGCAATAAGAAGAATGAAATCCATAATAACTGGTATTAATCTTACGGTTTGAATAATAAACCAAAAGAAAAATGTGTTAATCAATAACAGAAATGGAGTCTTGAATTTCCTTGAATTTATCAAAATCATTACTTATTTAGGCTTTCTTTTATTATTTTTAAGATTGTCGACTCGACTGGTGTACATCCTTTAATGAAAACTCCCTTTTCATGGACATTATATGTGCAATTTCCAATTAAAAAAGTCTCATCATAAATATCTGATTGTTTTATTCCTTTTCCTATTGCTAAATTTAATGGATTTTCAGTTGTAAAATGTTTGTCAATAAAATCTTTGTTATTTTTCAATAAATTGAATATTGTGGATAGGCATGCAGAGCAGGAATCAATGTCAATTAAATTCACATTTTTATATTTAATGCTTATTGAACTTGGAGGAGGCTCTAAAGGTCTTACAAATTCTTGAATATTTTCGGGAATTGTTAAAATATCTTCACGGTTCTTTGGTGTATTTAATATCATATCTGATATCAGTTTCAAATGAGGAACATCTTCTAAAGACCATTCTGGCTGAGCTATTGCAAGGGCAATTATATCTGCCGCAAGGTAATCTGTAGATGCGATAATTGTGTCTAATTTTACAGAATTTCCAGAAGAAGGACCCATTCCTTCTTGAGCATATGATGCATCTATTACTATCAAGTCAGGATGAAATATGTGAGCAAGGTCTGCGATTGCAATGTCTAATTCTTTGATTTTTCTTATCGAATCTTTCAATTGGCTTATTAATTCAGGAGCTTGGAAATGATGTAAAGTAACCTTTTTTCTTTTATAGATTAGACCTTTTAAATTTTTAAAACTTAGAGAAGCACCACAGTGCATATGCATTTTTAAGACGGGAATTGATATA
>SDNM01000044.1 GCA_004524385.1 Promethearchaeota archaeon | reverse complement strand
ATGAATACATGGAAAGTCGTAAACAATCACAAGAAATAGAGGTTGAATATACGATAGGTAGCGAGGTTGAGACCTTGATTAAAGGTGCCGTCGATAATTGGATTGAATCTCAAGAACTCAATTTAGATAAACAAGATGAATTAAGGGAAAGATTAACTAAAGAATTTAATAACCTCATTGAAATCTATGATGTCCCTAAAGAATCAGAACTATATAAAAAATTACATATTGAAGTTATGGAGATGCTTTCCTTGAAATTAACAGTTCTAAGTCTTATGGACTCGCTACATGACGATTCTTTTAGATTAGATTCAATGACTTAAATCTTTTTTTAAACAATCCGTTTAAATAATTTATCTAATTCCTTAAAAGAAATAAATCTTAGCGTAGGGCGCCCGTGAGCACAATGAAAGGAATCATTACAATCAGACAATTCAATAAGAAGAGTTCGAATATCTTTAAGGGTTAAATAATCTCCCCCCCTTATGCTTTTATGACAAGCAAGGTAATTAATAATTTCTTCTTTCACTTCCGAAAAGCTTTTGTCTTTGCCTATTTCCGCAATATCGCTAAAAATTTCTTTTATTATTCCCGTTTCAGGAAGCTTTTCCATAATCACTGGAATATCTCTTAAAATGAAGGTATTTCCACCAAAATGCTCTAAAGTAAAACCTAATTTCTTTATTTCATTTAAATTTTCCTGCAAAAAGAACTTTTCGCTTGGAGAAACTTCAATTTTTAGGGGGGATATTAGCGATTGTTTGCTTATTTGTGAAGTATCGTAAGCTCTTAAGAATTTTTCCTTGTTTATTCTTTCAGATGCCGCATGTTGATCTAAAATATATAATCCCGGCTCGTTGGTCTCTTTATCAAATCCTTCTAACACGACATAGGTCTTGTTTAATAATTGTCCTGTGCTGGAGATTAAGCGTAACTTCGGAAAATCTTTAGATACAACGAATTTTTCTCTCAAATATGTATCAGGGAGTTTCATTGTTTCCTCCTCACCAATTATATTATCTGTCAAATGTAGCTGTACTGTCTCGTCGATTAATTCACCTTTTTCATTTAAAAATTCTTTAGATGTTGATTTATCCTTCTTTCTTTCCCGAATTTCTTTAATTGGTCTTTTGATTTCTGTTAATTCAAGGGTATTTTCCTTTATCAAATCACTTTCCTTCCCTGGAATGAATTGTTCTAATTCTGTTGAAATATATTTCGCCTCTTTAGTGATGAAATTTTCTTCAATAAAACCTCGAATAATATTATAAACCCTATTATAAACATATTCGTCTCGTTCAAATCTAATGTGTAGCTTCTTTGGATGCACATTAAAATCTATTACAGAGGGATCTAATTCAATATTTAATATAAAAAATGGATGTTTTCCAGTCATTAAAATTCCTTTATATGCTTCTTGGATTGCTCTAAATAATAAGTCGCTTATAACATAGCGACGATTAATATATATACTCGAGTAATTTCTATTTTTTTTAGAAATTTGCGGATGTCCTAATAATCCAGAGATTTTAATATCTTGCTCCGAATAATTAATAGGTTCCATAAATTTTGCATTTGATTTTCCGTATACATGAAACACTGTGGTTTTCAAATCGTTAGGAGGGCAATTGAGTATGTCTAAATCGTTATGTCTGTAAATAAAATGAATATCAGGATAAGCAAGTGTGTACCTTTGCATGATATCCGTAATATGCCCAAGTTCAGTAGAATCTGATTTAAGAAATTTTTGTCTAGCCGGGATATTATAAAAGATGTTTTTTACTTTAACATTCGTCCCAACAGGACAAGAGATTTCTTTTCTTTTTGTTATTTTTCCCCCTTCTATAAATAATTGAATACCTAAATCGTTTTCTTCTGTTCTTGAAATTATTTCAACTTGACTTACAGCGGCAATGCTAGCTAAAGCCTCTCCTCTAAATCCTAACGTATGGAGATTATCTAAATCTTTAATATTTCTTATCTTACTGCTAGTATGCCTCTCAAAAGCGAATTCAATATCATCAGGAGGTATTCCTATACCATCATCTATAATTTGAATTAGCGCTTTACCTGCTTTCTTCACAATTAATCTTATTTCTCTTGATCCCGCATCTATACTATTTTCTATTAGCTCTTTAACGATATTAGCCGGTCTTTCAACAACTTCTCCTGCGGCTATTTTTTCAGCGTCTTGAATTTTTTTAATTTTTCTCAATTGCAACACTACCTTCGTTTTTACAAGAACTTTAAACATTTACTAGGCTATATATATTTTTCATTCATTCAAATATAAATGAATAGAGTATTAAAGATTAAATAAATCTGAATATTTAATATATAATTATGAGCAATTGGGAACGTAGAAGCGATTTCAGAAAAATTAATCAATTTAATTTATAATAAAAAAATTCTTTTATAGGTTAAGTTTATTTTTTCATTTATTAATTTGAAAAATTATGAGTAATGATGAGCAGGAGTACCCATTTCATTTAATTTTTATCATTTCTCTAATCATTATTACGATTATCCTCACAATAATTAGGATCTTCTTATATTTTAATGATAGTAATTACTTTATTTACTCTAGAAGGGATTATGATTTTATAATTCTTAGAGAGGGGATACACAATGGCTTAATTAATTTTTATGACCCTATAGAAGGTTCAGCATGGCCTCCTTATTACTTATATTTTTGGTACTTTATGTTTTATCCAATATATTTACTACCAATTGAAATTGGTTTATATCTCTGGGATATTCTAAGATTAATCTCCGTAGTGTATGTCTTCTTTAAAGCTAAAGAATTATTTGAAAACCGAACTGATTTAATCATTTTTTACATTTTAAGCTGTATTGGTTATAGTGTTGATGCATATTTTAATAACGTTAATTTTTTAATTCTATTTTTTTTATTCAATTCTTATCTTGCATTAAAAATGGATAAAAAATGGGTTGCTGGAATTCTATTTAATTTAGCTACATTTAAAATAAATGCATTTGTATTTCTTCCGGTTTTACTTATTGGCAAGAAAATAAAATTTAAAGACCTTATCTATTACTTAGTTCCCTTTTTTATAGTATTTATTCCATATATCATTTTTCCTAATTACTTCATGCAGATGGTTACCAATTGGGGTCATAGCGACGAGGCAGTAGAAGGCATTTTAAGATTTGAATCAATGTTCTGGAAAGCGCTACAACCCTCTCATCTTATGTTCATAGGTTTGTTATTAATAATATTCTTAGATGGAATTACAGATTTCAAAAGGAAAAAGATATATCGGATTTCTTCTCTCTCAGCTATAGTAATTTATTATGTTTATATTACAATAGTTGTATTTGTTATTCCAGTATTAATTTTAGGCATCGTAACTTAGGATTATTCATAACTTCTGTTCCTTCAATTTCTCTTTAAGTTCAATCAGCTTTTTCATAGCATCAACAGGTGTAATTGAATTTATATCCATTTCTTTTATTAAATCAATTAAAGCTTTGACTTTATCATCAACAATTTTTTCTTTCTTAACAATAGGTTTAAAGAAACTTGTTTGCACATATTTTTTCTGTTTTGAACTTTTACTTTTTTTTGAGTGAACTATAGTATTAACGTTCTTAATTTCAAGAGTTTTTTCTTTCAATACTTTTTTTTTTTCGCTCAACTCATCGTCATAATCATATAATTCTTGCTTTTTTTGTTCCAATTCAGAATTTAATTTATCCAAAACGCTTTTTTTCTCTTGAATTAATTTATCATAATATTTATTAGAAGAATTACCATTTCCATTTTCTTTAACCGTTGCTTTAAATGGATCTTTTTCTTCAATTTGTTCCAATATTTCAAATGCTCTTATAACAACATCATCAGGGATGCCGGCAAGTTTAGCAACATGAATACCATAAGATTTATCTGTACTGCCTGAACTCAATTTTCTAACAAAATTAATAGACCCATCATCGTTTTCAATAATATTAAGATGATAGTTTTTCACGCGTGGTAAATTGATTTCGGTTAACTGATGATAATGTGTACTGAAAAGAGTTTTGGCTTTTAAATCGTGCAACTTTTCAAGCGTTGCCATAGCAATACTCTGGCCGTCGCTTGTACTAGTACCTCTTCCAAGTTCGTCAATTATTATAAGACTTTTTTCCGTAGCATAATTTAGAATTTTTGCTGTTTCTGTCATTTCTATCATAAATGTACTTAATTTTCTTGCTAAATCATCTGAGGCACCGATTCTTGTGAATATTTGATCTATTATCCCGATAGTTGCTGACTTAGCGGGAACAAAACAACCCATTTGGGCAATTAAACATACTAGAGCTACCTGACGAAGAAAAGTACTTTTACCGGCCATATTTGGGCCTGTTATAATCAATAATTGATCATTCTCTGGGTCCATATAGCAGTCATTGGGGATAAATTGTTCATTAATGTTAATCTGCTCAACTACAGGATGTCTTCCCTCTTTAATTATTATTTTTTCATCGTTAGTGATTTTAGGACGACAATAATTATATTTTTCAGCAATCTCTGCAAAACATGCTAATACATCAATATTGGCAATAACCCTTGCGGTTCCTAAGATCTTCTCAGTTTCTTTTATCGTTTTATCTCGAATTGTGCCAAAAATTTCATACTCTAAATCATTTATTTTTTCTTCAGCTGCAACAATTTTCTCTTCTAACTCTTTCAATTTGTCAGTAGTATATCTCTTTGCGTTTTTAAGAGTCGATCTTTCCACATATTCATCTGGTATTTCTGAAATAGATTTTAGCGTATTGAAAGTTATTTCGATATAATATCCAAGAATATTATTATGCCTAACTTTTAATCCAGTGGTCAAATTCCACCGCTTCTTCTGTTCGTCCTCGTATTGTAGAATATATTTTTTTCCATTATTTAGGATATCTCTCAACTCATCAACGTTATCATTGAAACCATCCTTGATTAAACCTCCATCCTTAACTGTTGTAGGGGCGTCTTCTTTAATTGATACTTCTATTAAACTTTTAATTTCTTTAAAATTGTTGATTTTATCAAGAAATTTGGTTATCTCTGGTATTTTCGCCTCTTCTAGTAATATTTTAATTTTTGGGATAATTTCTAAAGAGTTTTTTATATTTAATAAATCACGAGCATTTGTTCTCGTTTTATAACTTACTCGATTTATGTATCTTTCGAGATCTCCAATAATTTTTAAGTTTTCTCTTAAATCAGATCTTAAAAAAATATCATCTTTAAACTTTTGAACTATATTTAGACGCTGGTTAATTTCTTCAATATCTTTTAGAGGTTGAAGGATGATTTTCTTTAGCAATCGAGCGCCCATAGGCGTATGAGTGTGGTTAAAAACAGAATATAACGTTGTATCTTTTCCTCTTTCCCATAAAGAGGTAGTTAATTCTAAATTTCTCTGGGTTACATAATCTAAATGGAGAACGTTTTTTTCTTGGATTAAGTTAATTTTAAATATGTTTGGAATTACATCCCTCTGAGTCTCTTTCAGAAAAGCTAGAAGTCCTCCAGCAGCCTGAATCGCCATTTCACATCCTTTTAAGCCAAAACCCTCTAAATTTGAGAGGTTAAAATGACGCGTAATTAAAGAATAGGATTCTTCATGATTAAAAACATAATCATCATAGGTTTTTATAATAGCTTCTGTTAGGTCCGTTAAAAATATAAAAAGTCTTTCATCTCTCTTAAGCTCTGCAGGGATAATTATTTCTACAGGGTCATACTGAGAAAACACGCTAAGCAATTTTTCTTCTGGATCCTTCTCTTTTATCGAAAACTCAGTCGATAAAAATTCACCAGTGGAAATATCTGCAAATGCAACGCCATAACCTTTTTTCTCTTTTACCATAGACGCAATATAATTATTCTCATCAGTTTTTAACATACCTGATTCTGTAATAGTACCTGGAGAGAGAATTCGGACAACACCACGCTTTACAATTCTTCCTTTAACCGTTGTGGGGTCCTCTAATTGCTCAACTAAAACGACAGTTTGTCCCATATTCACTAAATTGTTTAAATAATTCCCTGCATGATGCGGTATGCCAGCTAATGGATATGAATCATTCCCTATCTTCCTTTTTGTTAATGTTATCCCTAATAAATTAGAGACACGTTCGGCATCATCATAAAAAAACTCGTAGAAATCACCCATACGATAGGCACATAAATGTTCAGGATATTTCTTTTTAACAGCGTACCAATGTTTCATCATAGGTGTTAGAGAACGCACATTAATCTCGTTTAGAGGCATTTTTTACAGATTACACTTTTTTTCTATATTTTAAAGAACTTTCTTCTCTAATTTTATAAATAATTCAAAATCGAAATTAATTCTAATTGTTAAATTTTTAATAATCATAATAAAAGAGAAGATAATTTATTTTATTATTATTAAGAGTCTGAAAGAGTTCAATAAAAATAGAAATTTTTTAATAATATTAAGAGCCCGTAAAAGTTTTTTAAAAATTTATCTAAAATTTTCAAATTAAAAATATAATAATTAAATTTTAGAAGTCTAAGTAATAATGTCTGAAAAATCTGTAGCCATAATTCGAAAATGGGTTGCCCCAATAATCAAATATTATATTAAAAATAATATGATTTTCAATCCTTTAATAAGCGGCAGCTTGTTACGAAGATTTATATCCTATAAGGTTGCCAAAACTCCCCTCTCAATAATGATCGAGCCCATTTGTGGCTGTAATTTGAAATGCCCCCTATGTACTACGCCTCACAAATACATGACAAGAAAGCAAGGTATGATGAATTACGAAACATATCAAAAACTTCTTGATGATGTACATAATTTTGCGATTGTCTTCAATTTTGGTTTTGCTGGAGAGCCACTTCTTAATCCAAACTTATTCAAAATGGTGAGGGATGCTGCTGAATATAATATCTTTACGGTGGTGGATACAAACAGCACCTTAATTAATAAACAAAGAATAGAGGAAATCTTGGATTCTCAACTAAATCTTCTTATTCTCAGTATAGACAGTGCAAACCCAACTTTTTTCGAGCAATTTAGAGCAGGTGCTAACTTCAAAAAGACAATAGAACAGATAATTAAACTATGCAAAGTGAAAAAGGAACAGAAGAAGACTTTTCCACTGATTATTGCAGAGGTTATCGTTAGCCGAGATAATGAAAACCAACTTCAGGCTATGTATGAGTGGTTAATGAATAAAATTGGTGTTGATGATGTGTGGTTTAAAGCTATTTGCTTTCCTCTGCACTCACAAGGTTTTAGCAATGATCATTCAGTTTCAGATTTAGTAGAAAAATATCTTCCAAAAAATGGGAGGAAAAGATATAATTTTGTGAATGGAAAACTTGAGTTGATAAACCCAACTATGTTTTGTAGTTGGGAACACAAGTGTGTCATCTTATGGGATGGCAGAGTTGGAGCGTGTTGTTATGACTATGATGGTACTTATACATTTGGTAACCTGAATGAACAGCATTTCTTGGATATTTGGAATTCTAAAAAATATCGATACTATCGTGAAAAACTAATTAGACACAAGAAACTGGAATTATGCAAGAAATGTAGTTATAGTATCGATTTTGGAAATTAAGCAATGGCTATTTAAATAATTGTATTCGCATTGTTTGATAATATCCAAATGATATTAGATTATTTATTTTTATCGCTATAAACAAATCTAGAGTTGATGCAATAAATGATTTATCCTCTTCTAAGTTATTTTAACAATCGATCTGGCCCTAGAATTTTATTAAAAGCTCCTGAACTAAGAACTTCTGTTCATTTAGATCACATTCCTCTCCTTATGGATCTCTATAGAGAGGGTTTTTTTATTCATGAGTATGGTACGATAAGATCAATTAATCTAATTTTTGAAATGCCAAGCCCTATGGCAAGAGGAAAAGCGGAAATTCTCCTTCTAAGTCTTATTTGTTTTGATAAACAATATAATTTAAGCGCATTTGGAGAAATTATGGAATTTTTTGTTAATGAGCTTCAGAATATTCCCGATGTTTATAAAGCTTTTCATTGTGAATCACACAAGATACTTGGGGCTAAGGAAAAGTTTTATGAAGTTGCCAATCTTTTCCATTTATTTGATCAATCTTTACCTAAAAAGGAAGCTATAATAAGGCAAAATACTAATAAAATTTATACTTATGGGCTCTCAGATACGGGAAAAATTAACATAATAAAATGTCTTCAAAAAAATCTATTACAAGGTAGATATAATACTATAAAACCTTCTATACTTGGAAATATTTAATATTTTTTTAAAAATTATTAATTTTGATTCCTAAAATCTTTGAAATGAATATATCAATGTCGCGGTATACTTGAGCTCTCTTCTTTTCGTGAAGTATATCGTGTAAAAATCCATTATATTCTTTATAGGTTTTATCTTTGGATTTTACTTTTTCAAAAAATTCCTTAGTTTTCTCTTTATCAATCACTTTATCATTTCCAGCTTGCATAATTAATGCCGGACATGAAAGTTTTCCAGCGTTATCCATGGCCCATATCATTGATTTCTGTCTTTCTACGGCAGATTTAACCGAAATAAAGTTTAATTTATTATCATCAGCTAAATAACTTCTTAAAATCTTTAAATCACTAGTTAATAATGTTTGATCAATTTCGTAGTCCATAATTTTAGTTGGGTTGAGTTTTGAAATAGGTTTTGCCAGTGCTTTGGCTAATTTCTTTCCAACTGAGAGCCCTAACATAGGGGAAGCAACAATCACACCAGGTAAATCGGGACGATTTATAGCATAGATTAAACTAATTAATCCTCCAAGGGAGTGTCCCATTAGAAATATTTTTTTTTCTTTCGACTCCTTCCTGACAATGTCCATAAAGAGGACAATATCTTTTTGAATATGATCCATACTGTCAATATGCCCGGGTGTATTGCCTGCATTTCTCCAATGCCCTCTTAAATCAAAAGAATATAAAGCATAACCTTTTTCTGTTAAATATTCCGCAGGGCCCTTAAATCTGTCAGAATGTGTCCCCCATCCATGTATCCCTATGATAAATGCCTTATTATCCCCAGAATCGGGCATCCAATACTGATAAAATAATTTTCGACGTTCACGTCCTTCAAAATATCCCGTATGATTTTTCATAGTTTTCTCATATGGAATTTTATTTTAGAGCAAATTGATATTATTATAATCTATATATAATATCGTTAGCTTT
>SDNM01000043.1 GCA_004524385.1 Promethearchaeota archaeon | reverse complement strand
AATTCAGCATCTGATTCAAGAATCTCAATATTGTCAAGCATTGGACTGATTGTCCAACCACCACTTCCTAATCCTTCTAAATCAATAATATCGCTTTTATCTCTAATTCTAAGTCTACCTATACATGAGCCTTTAGCAGAGGCTACTATATGAGTAGAATTTCTAGTTGTATAGAGCATTGTTGCTATATCTTCAATACTTTTATCGCTGTTTTTTTGTTCCCCAAATAATTTTACATCTGAATAGAAAATCTCTCTTTTTGTAGCATGCAGATCCTTTACAAGTAGTTCATTAACGGCTTCTAGAACTCGCATTAATCGAGTTATATCTGCCACACTAGACAGACTATGGAACTGTTTCTCTTGAAGTTGCTTTCCGAGCAGTAATAAGTCGTTCTCTTCATCCCATATAATGTTAGTACTTGTTCTTGAGGGTAATTGAATACTAGGACGTCCAGAAGAATAGATCTTTTCTATAACTGAATCTGTTAGATTATATAAACGATTTAGCGCTTCTTTTCTGTTCAAATTGTCTATTTGTATTGTTTCAGGAGGGAGATTAATTTGTTTTTTCTCTTGACGCTTTTCTAAATAGTCATAAAACAAATCTTTAGCAGCCTTAAAATCCCATTTTTTTTTAGATTTCTTTTTTGCCATAATAAATTTCCAATTTTAGGTTTTTTTCCAATGTTTTTTACCCATCTTAATATCGACTAAAACCTCACCTTTACGCTCTAATTCCTTAAGCTTTATCTGTAAAAATCTTGCATCCATCATATCTTTTATTTTTAATTTAAAGATTAAATGCTTTATTGTTTGCCATTCATTAGTCAATGCATTAAAAATATTTGAATTTGTTATCATCGGTAATTGCGTTTGTTTAGGTTGTGGAGGTTTTACAATAGGTTTTGGTTTTGCTGCAGGTTTTGGTTTTGTTGCAGGTTTTGATTTTACTGCAGGTTTTGGTTTTACTACAACTTTTGGTTTTACTACAGGTTTTGTTTTTACTTTCGCTTCTTTTTTAGGAAGAGGAGGGGCAATTTTTTTCTGTTTTGGAGGGACCTTTTCAATCTTTGGTTCAATAATTTCCTTTTTACTGATTGATTCCTTAATTTTTTTAATTATATCATTTTTTCTAGCTTTTGAAGGCAATTTTATGTTATTTTCATTTGCATATTTATATAATTGACGTACTGTTAATATATTAAAGTCTTGAACTTTAGCTTCTTCTTTTCTAGGTTCTATTTTCTTTACTTCAACTTCTTTTTTCTCTAATTCCTTTTTCTTTACTTCATCCTCCTTAGGAATTTCGATCTTAGGTTTTGCTTCTATTTCTTTCTCTTTTATTAAAGGTTTAACAGGTTCAATTTTTATTTCTTCTCTCTCAGCTTTTGCCTCGCCAACAGGAGCAGATTTTTTTCCTATGGCTTCTCTCATAAGGTTCTGTAATTCCTTTTCTTTTACCTTTTCTTTATACTTTGAACCTTCTCCCTCTGAAACTATGTTATAAAGACTTTTAACGAAAAGAGGGATATATTTATCGATTAAACTTGCTCGTTTTTCAGTTTTTCGTATTGAAGCTCTTCGATTTAGATACATCCTTAATCTTCTTCCTATTGCTTCTAGACAATATTTAATCTCTTTAATTAAATCTTCATCGTCAGCTAAAGAGTTTTTTGATTGTGATTTAAACATTAAATGTACAAAGGGTCCAGAAACATTTACAAGAAGCTTAATTGGACCTTTAGGTAAATTATTATCATATGTTTCTAATTTATAATTTTTCCAATTTACTGCTTGAACTGCCTTAGTAATAGCACAATCAGCACTATCCCTTAATTTAGGAGTTCTATTAACAAATCTTGATAAAACATCTCTTGACCGTTTCGGCGTTTCAATAAGTTTTGAATGTGCCATTACCGCTTCCACAACATATGCTAAGCCTTTTCCACTAGTAGGATCTCTAGTTTCAGCTGCTACAAAATCATCGTCTCTAGTAAAAGTTTCAATAAAATAATCAAATACCTCTCCATAAACATTTTGAGATTTATCTTCCGAAGATGCTATAATATTTTCAAGAGATTGTTTAAATTGTTCTGTTTCCAAACTTTCATCCTTTATATCTACATTAGCTAAAATCTGTGAACTAATATCATGGACTTCTTCATCAGATATTGAAATATTATTTAAAATATCGTCTTTTATTGTTGGATCTCCTTTTTTTAATTCGTTTTTCTTAACTTCGAGTAAAATATCGGTTGATTTATTAATATCCTCTACGGGAGTATCAAAATCATCTAAATTATCTGAGACTTTTAAGCCTATTTCTTTTATTAAAGTGTTTTCTAACACAGACTCTCCTACGGGGATTGCTGTGTCTGTCGGAGGAGCCATATACTTTACAGACTTAAAAGCAAGAAAAAGGGAATTAAATTGATCGTTTGTTAATTCAGCAGGTTTTGTTTTTGATAATTGAATTTCTTTGACGAGCTCCTCAATATCACTTCGGTCTTTAAATTTTTTAAGCTCATGTAACCCATCTTTTGAGCTATTTATCATTTTATCTAGTTCTGTTCTGATGTTATCCTTTTGTTTTCTTAAACCATCAATATCCTTTAAAAAGGCTCTAATGTTTTTTTCAAAACTTTTTATTTCTTTTTGAGTCTCTGCTTTTTCGATTAAATTATATTGTTTTTGTATATTTTTAGAGATCTTTTCATGTTTTTTATTGAGTTCATTATAGTTTGATATTAAATCCCAGTATTTAGTCTTAAGGTCATCTGAAATAACTTCATAAATTATTAATTTATCTCTTGGTTTTTGAGATCGTCCATAAATTCTTTTTTCAAAACGAGTGTAATGAATAGGATCGGTTTTTTTCTCTAATTTCTTGATAAATCCACTTTTAAGGATAAGAAAATTTAGTTTGTCTTGTAGATCTCTCTCTGCAAGATCTATAATTTGTTTTGCTGTTTTTGAACTTACTCTAACAAAATTATCTTTTAAGAATGAGGAAATTGTATGATTTTCTGTTTTAATTAATAAATCTTGAAGATCGCCTATATTTGTTGACGAGGGATGAGGTTTGGCATAATGAGGTTCTACAGGGAAAGTCGAAACTTTTCTTGGATAAATGTGTTCCTCATTATAAGGATCAATAAAAATAATTGTAATGTGTGGGTTCATTAAAGCGGTCTCTTTTACATAGATATCAACATAGCCTCGAATATATTTAACATTGAGATAATGTAATTTAATATATGTTCCGTGGAGGAAAGGGCAATCCACATCTGTGGGATGAACTAAATATTTTTTCTCGTTTTTTGATGTTGTAAAAAATTCTGAAACTGTAGCATAAACATTATTTTTTGATTTTGAGACTGCTATAATTGGTCTACCTGTTGTATTCTGGGAATCACTAAAGGCACTGGGAGCTCCAAAGCCTTGACTTCCCCTGGTCTGCTTGAGCTCTGTACTCTTCGAGGAAGCTAAATATCTACCAAATTTCCGGAGATCTAATTTATTCATACCAGTGCCATTATCAAAAATCTCAAAAGTATAATTCATAATATTTTTCTGACTTAATTCAGAAGTTAAAAATGAAGCTGCTTCAGCCTCGCTTAAGCGAATAATTACGATGGGTTCATTATCGATTATAGTTTCTACTGGTTTTATAATTTCTTCCATGTCTTTAATTATATTTTGTACTTCTTCTTCAACTTCAATTTCATCAATTATTTCTTCAGGCTTTATTTCTATAGGTTCTAATATTTCGACCTCAGCTGTATCGTTTTCAACAGGTTCAATTCCAATTTCTTGCTTTAACATGTGTTTTGCTTCATCATTTATTGGTTCAGAGCTTTTCTTTTCCTCCTCTTTTTCGGTTTTAAGTATTGATAAATTCTCCAAAGAAAGTTCTTGATCAAGCGTGAATTTAATCTTTGAATCTGGTTTTTTAACCTCTTTCCATTGAAAAGATTCAATAGCATCGAGGGCGTTATCAAGGAATTCAGCGGCATATTGTGAATGCTTCCAATAACCAAATTCAAATCCAACTAATTGTGTACGCTTGCGCATGAATTCCGCAATTGTTCCCTGTTTAATCGTTGATTTCTCTTTTTGCGCAGTAATTTGAGGCACTCTTTATTTTTTTTTTTTTATTTTTATTTTTTTTAAATACTTATAATTTCATATGTATTTATACATAAGGTAAAAGTTTAATTATTTAGTACTTAAGATTAAATCTAATATCTAATATTCTACAAATGTTTTACTTCCTTAAACTTCAATTTTTAGAGAAATTGATTTATTATTTAAAGTTTTTCTTTAGATGAAAAAATCTTAAAAAGAAAGCAAAGAAGGAATTTTAATGTTAATTTAAGAAGATTTTTACATAGTTCTAATTCTAAAATTTTCTATAGCAGCGTCTAATATTTTAGATGCGACATAGCGCTTGGAGTTTTTTTCTACATGAGTAATATGTTTTTCTTTATCTATAATATAAACTTCATTATCTTTACTTACAAATCCAATATCCTCTCTTCCTACATCATTAGCCACAATCAAGTCAATTTCTGAACGTTTAAGACGTTCGTATGCACGGTCTATTAACTTACTTCGAGAAACATTTGTTTCAGCCTTAAAGGCCACAATAAATACTTTATGATTTTTTCTCCTAGCCTCGTCAATAATTTTTGGAGTTAATCTCATATTTATTTGTAATTCTTTCACATTATCCGATGATATTTTTCCTTCAATGCAATTAGTAGGGGAGTAATCACTTATAGCAGCGGCAGAAATAAAAAAGTCGTAATCTTTATAGGCCAATTCGTCTTTAATAGTTCTTATGAATTCATTAGTGGAAACACATTTGATTTTATTTAAATAATCAGGAATTTTTGCCATACAGTGACCCGCTACTAATAAAACATCAGCTCCTCTTGCTGATGCCTCCTTTGCAATTTCAATTCCCATTCTACCGCTTGAATTATTACTAATATAGCGAATTTCATCAATATATTCTCTTGTAGGTCCAGCGGAAACCAAGATCTTTTTACCTTCAAGATCTTTCTTTGAAATTAGCAAATCTATTACTCGATCAATTATATCATCTACTCGGGCGATCTTTGCCTTACCTTCCGATATTCTTGGTCCTAATATGTCAATACCACATTTTCGAAGTTTTTTTTCATTAGAAATTAGTATTGGGTGTTTGTACATTGACTCATGCATAGCTGGTACAATAACTATAGGTAGTTGCGAGCCAAAAGCAGTTGTTACAATTGTTGTAACTGGCGTATCATCAATTCCATTTGCTATTTTTGATATTGTGTTTGCAGTAGCAGGACAAACCAAGATTAAATCAGCTCTTCCGACCGCTCGAGGGCGCTCGCCAGCTAGATAAATATGCTCCACCGCTCCTGTCAATTTAGTAATAACAGGATTTCCCGTTGCCCATTCCATTAAAGCAGGAGATATTAATTCAGTCGCAGCTTTAGTCATTACAGCAATGACCTCAGCACCTAGCCGCATTAGTTCTCTAGCAATAATAGGGGTTGAAATAACAGCTACAGAGCCAGTTAAGCATATACATACAGTTTTTCCTCTTAAAATAGTTCCTTTAGTTTCTAGAATATCCTTGCTTGGATGTTTATCAAACATTTTTCCTTTTTTTTTTTAAAATATCAATTATTTATGGTTCTATGTAGAAGGTAATTAAATGATTATAAAAATCTTTTTGATAAGTATGAATTAGAAAAAATTGCAAAGAGCAAAAAGAAAATTTAGAGTTTAAGATTTTATTATAATAAATTTATTTTTTTAATTTTTCTATTTGGCTTTTAAATGTCTCTATTTTTTTAATTAGGACATTTTTTTTCTCTAAATACTCTTCAAGATTGAATAATCCAGCATTGAATCTTTTATCAAGAGATAAAATAACATCTCTAGTAGAGTCTAGCTGTTCTTCCAAATTTTTAATTTGTTCCTCAGTAGTTTGCGAAATTTTTTCAGTAGAAGTTTCAGAAACAGAGGGTGACTCCGAAATTGGTTTTTTAGGAGAAGCTTTAGATTTAGGAGGGGGAGAGGTTTTTTTAGCAGAGGCTTTAGATTTATAAGGAGGAGAGGATTTTAGAGCGGATGCTATAGATTTAGGAGGAGAGGATTTTGGAGCTGACTTTGTAAATTCTTCAATAAGAGAGGTTTGTTTTTTTTCAATAGTTGTTTCGGGTTCAGCATTAAGAGAAAGTTCAGGAGCGGGTTTAAGAGCTTCAAGAAGAGATTGTGGTTTAACATCTGCCTTTTCTTCTACTTTTGGAGTAGTTTCATAGAGAGTTTTTTTTCTATAATCATGTGATGGTGTTTCACCACAAAAATCGAAATACCATGGATTACTTTTATTATTAGGCTCAGTATTGATTATTTCGTCATTTTCTAAACTATAAGTTTCGCATTCAGATTTTTCAATTTTATTAGATAGAATTTCAAACCAAATAACAGATTCTTTTATATCTTCAGCACCAGCACTAGATTGATTTTTTTTAGAAATAAGATTGACGTTCGGAGAAAATTGGACTTTTAAATTAAACCAATCAATCTTCAATGCCCCGGTTTTTTTTTCCTCCATTTTTGTTTTCACCTTTTAATTTGTGATATAAAATGCATTTAAAATATAAAAAGAATTACCTAAAAATTCGAAATGACTCTATTCAGATCTATTTATTATTAATTCTTTAGAATTGTTTTAATAACTTAAAAACCTTTTAATGATTTTTAATTCCTAAATTTATTTTCAATCTTAGTTTTGAAGTAAACTCAGAGAATTTTTTGAATTTATCTGGTTTTATTGATATTTCCTTACCTATATTCAAAATATTAAAGAATTTCTTTCCATAAAATGTATTTTTAATTTCTGAGACATCATACCATATCTCTGCTTTGTCTTGAAATTTACAAACTTTTCCAGATTCGAATTCTTGTTTTCTGATATTGAGAATTTCATTAGAATATTTAGAAAATGGTGTATTTCGCATTTTTTTTAAATCAAAAACTATTGTATTACCAATATTTCTTTTTTCTAAAATTTCTTTTATAATAATGTGTATCTCCTTTAAGAATTTTAATTTAAATTCTTGTAAATTTACATTTTGACTTAATAATTTCTTTAAAATTTTAGAATATGGTAAATTCAATCCAGAAAGTTCATTTGTTAAATTTAATAAGATAATTATCTGATTTGCTTTTTTCTCTGGATCAGATTTTATTTCTTCAAAAATATAATCTCGTTCTCGATTAATAAATTCAAAAAGAAACTCTCTAAAGTTCTTAATAAACTGATTATATTTAGGGATAAAGATTTTATTAGCATTATTTACCGCAGTTTCATTAGCTTTAAATGGACTTATTTCTTTGTCCAATACAGCTTTAACGAGAGATAATGGATAAAAACCTTCGATAAAACTCATTCCTTTAGAAATACTATTAATTGCGTCTTTAAACGAGCATTTTGATATAACATTAATTGTTTTTATTATATTCCCTTCAATTTTTACTGGAATTTTAAGACAATAACAAAGTTCAAAAGGTTTCAAATCATGAAACAATGGATTATTTTGATCAGGAATAATAATTTGAGATCCATAGGCATTTACAATGCTTCCTTGTCTCGGTTTATTAGCTAAATCCCATTCAATTATAATTACATCGTTAATATTGGAATATTGTTGATCAATATCATAATTATAATGAATAATGTCACTGAATAAAGAAAATCCTTCGATAGAGTTTATTTCTAAATCATTTTCATTATCTCCCCAAAATTGTTTTTTATAGTAAAATATATCAGGATGATTGGTTAAATCATCTAAGAAAAGCTCTCTAATAATAAAATAATTTATTCCAATATCGTTGGATTTAATTATTTGATCATTCAAACCAAAAAATCCAAGACGCCTTATAATGTATTGATAGACTGGATTTTTTAAATTTTCTGGATCGTGTTGAATTATATAAGTATTCCTTTTTTTTCTGAATTCTCCTTTAGAACTAATTATATTATATTTTTCCATTAAGAGTTTCAGAAAAGAGAATTTTTTTAAATAAACTTTCTTTTCTAATTCCTTTATTTCATTTTTATAGCTCTTATATTCATTATAAAATCTATCTTTTGATATTCCTATTATTTTAAATTGCCTTTTCATTAATTTTAATTTATCTAATACTGCAAGATTTTCAATTTCACCAAAAAAATATTCTAAAATTTCATTTTTTGAAGATTCTAAATGATTTTTTTCAATTAACGCTTTAAATAATGGATTAATCTCTATTAATTTGTCAAAATTCTTCATAATAAAATAAATTGAAAAATATTTTTCATTTAGGTTGGAGCTATAAACCATTTTTTCAAATTTATTAAATAAATCTTTAGAAAATGAGAGATCTATAAAGTTAAAAATGACATTTAAGGATTCGATGATAAAGAGTATATATATGAAAGAATAATTGGTCGTGGAATTTAATAAATTTTCAAAGCCCTCAATAATGTAATGATTGAATTGTAAAAGACGATCAATTAATTCATTTTCGATACATGTTTTTAAAAATTCAAAGAATTCAACGTATAGATTATTTTCTATTGCCCTTTTTAAATAATTTTCAATGATACTTTCACATTCACTTTGATTAATTATGGCCTTGTTTAGATAGCTTAAACCTTCAACACAGTTATCTGTTTCAAAACAGCTGTTTGAGAGCAATATATAATTTTTACTTTTTTTTTTTGAACCAAAATCTTCTGAAGTTAACTTATAATTGCTAAAATCACTTAAAATTTTTAAAGCAAGGTTTTTTTTAATCAATAATAACGCTTTAATTAAATGGACGCATATTTTTTTTTCTTTTAATGAATGTATTAAAAACGATGGGCAATCGTGAAAGATCTCTGCTTTCTTCTGATTAATTATTAAATGAAACTCTCGATCATTATCTAAAATTATCGAGTTAATTTTAATTGGATCTTCTCTAATGTAAATTATATTTATTTTATTATTAGGAAAAATCAGTGATTTTTTGTATAATTTTTCACCGAATTCTCCTATTATAAGTTCTGGTAAGGATTCTTTAATCATTCTGCTCTTTAAAATTTCGACTTAATTATATCTGATATTAATTGAGGAAACTCATTCCAATCTTTTATTGTTAGTAGCTGTCCGCCAGCAATTTTTACTAATTTTTTTGCATCTTT
>SDNM01000042.1 GCA_004524385.1 Promethearchaeota archaeon | reverse complement strand
TGGGAACTTGGACTCATGGGAAAAAGAATAATAAATGCTACTACGAAAGCTATGGTACCTAAGACGATAGAGATGAAATGCGCCTTATTCCGTTGGTCCAAATCTGGTGTCATTTCTGGAAGCGTCGCAAGCCACACAAGAACAACAAGGGTTAAAAGCGTGTCAAAGAGACAAATACTAATAACATAATGAAGGAATATTATGAATTGATTATCGAAGCTCCATGGAAACCATACTAATAGGAAGGTCAATGCCCATATAGGTCCGCCGTATTTTATATAAATAATTCTTCTAGAACCCCATTTTTCGCTATTCGTGCGATCCGAAAGTTGCCCAGATAATGGATCGTTTATAGCGTTAATTGTCATGTAAATTACTTGACCAATTATAAAATATATTGGAAGTAACCGCAAATCATCGTAAAAGAATTGAACATATTTTAAGCCAAATACGAAACCCAATATAACTGTTGGAACAGATCCTAAAGCATACCCCCATAGATTTTTATTGCTCAGCTTTCCTGGCGGTCCTTCTTCCCAACCCATAACATTTTTCACATCCTATAAAATTATATAAAATAAATGATTCTGGAATTTAAAAACATTTCTTAATAGAGGGTTTAGGATTATAAGAGCTTTTTAATATTTTTGGCTATTTTCATTAGGCTTAGTTCTGCGATTCCTAACTTAACTTTTGAATCGTATAAAATTATGATGATGTAATTTCTACTCAAAAGTTTTTTATGAGAAACTTGTTTCGAGAATATTTTCTGTCCATTCTTTAAAACGGATATCGAAACTTTAGGATACCCCCGTTTAATTATCTCTCTTATAGTTTTTACGGATCTTCGCTTTTCTAAAACTTCATAAACTTCATAAACTTCATTTAATACTTCTTTAGAAATATTTTCTAATTCTTTTAGAGAATTGATTAATATTTTTTTGGGCAAAGAGGAGTAATATATTCTTCCTGTTATGGATAACATGGCTGCTCCTATAATCTCATTATCCATGATTAAATTTTTAAAATAATTTTTAATTTTTTGGGGAGACCGATAAAATAGAGGATCTATGAGGCCCTTAGCGATTGAATCTACGATTAGATCTACTTTTTTATCTTTAATAACCTCGTAGTCTCGTGAAGAGCCCAATTTCTCGTAAAAATACAGAAAATGAGAAGATATTCTTTCCAAACAATCTAATAAAAATATTTGGCTTACAGTTTCGTCTGAAATAATAACGAAGATGAATTTACTCTTTCTTTTAAAGGCTAGCTTTAAATCAAACATTTCAATAACATCTAATTGTTTTGAGGTAATTTCTTTGGAAAAAGAAAATAAAGCTGAGAGTAAAGCAGAAAGTAAATATGTATCAACCTTCTTTAATCTTTTTGTAAAATCTCTACTATATATACAAATACCTGTATTTAAAAGGATAAAAAAAGAGTGAACTTGAGAAGAATATTGAGCTGTTAATGATTTTTCCTTTTTTTTTATAGCCATTTTCATATAATTTCACATAGATACCCAATTCGTATTAAAATTTAGTTTTTAATATTTCATATAATTTTCCTAAAAATTTTTTTCCGAGTTATTAAGAACTGTTGATTAGGAGGAAAAAATAAATAATAGATGAGGGTGATTTCTTGAGTGGTCTTGATAAAATCTTTATTAGAATAGAATTTCATTTAATAAATTAATAAATACATCAAGTTCTTCTCTACTAAAGGTAGGGTCATCTTTAATCATTAAAAGATAATATGGCGGAGAATTTTCAATTATAAATCGTTTGAATATAAAGTTTTTCCCTAATCTACGGACCATCATAACATCTTCAGGATTATCATCTTTTACTTGTGCATTATCTAGTCTATCGTTTAAAGTCAGGAAATAAGGTGTAGATTCTTTTAATATATCTTCAACTTCTGAATTTTTATAATAGGATCCAATGATCAAACTATTATCATCTATTAGCTCTACTGCTTCGGCATTAAATTTTTTTGCGAATTCTTCTGCAGCTTGATCAACAAACTCTGCTTTTGTGAATAAGGTCTGAAAAATTTTAGACATCGCATTAATTATTGTAGATAAATCAAATATTGTTGTTTTGAAATAATTGATTTTTTTATACTTAATCTCTTTTTCAATCTTATTTTTTAAATTCGTCGCAGCTTTTACTAATTGCGCATCTGGATGTTTGTAAATATCCGGATCCACTTTGTGGAACCACACATAAATTGGAGGTTCAATCTTAAGTTTTTTAAATTGTTTAACAACATCACTTAAGTAAGAAAGAGCCTCTGAGAATCGATCAGGATTCTGAATATCAATAACATAAATCGCAATTTCAGTTTTGTCAAAGTATCTGGATGGATTTTTTAAATAGGAAATACGGTAATATTCTTGCCCTCCTAAATCCCATTCACTAATTTCTTTTCCCATAAATTCAAAATTTCTTCTCTCTGCACCCAATGTAGGCTTAGCTACGGCAATTTTTTCTATTTCTCTTCTAAACGATAATATAATTGAGGATTTTCCTGCATAATCCAATCCCGTAAAAAGTATTTTTTTCCTCTCTGATCCCTCTTTTTTAAGAAATTCCAAAAAAAACCACCCATTATTCGATAAATAATATTATTAATTAATATATATATTCCGCATATAAAAATGATCATTAATAGCATTTTGCATTCATTTATTTTTAATACAAATTTGATATTACTAAAAACCAAATAGAGTCCCCATTACATTCGTTTTTTTCTTAAGTCTTAATAAATTTATTATATGATTTTATCTCATTAATTATTTAATAGTAAAATAAAATAGAAGCGGATAATCATGCCATATTTTGATAATGAGGGAGTTAAAATTTATTATGAAATTGAAGGAACAGGTCCAGATTTGTTAATGATTCATGGATTTGCAGCGAATATTGAAATGAATTGGAAAATATCAAATTGGATAAAGACTCTCAAGGATGAGAATCGATTGATTCTGATGGATTGTCGAGGTCACGGAAAAAGCGATAAACCTACAGATCCTGCTCAATACGGTTTAAAAATGGGGGAAGATGTTATAAAATTAATGGATCATTTATCCATCCAAAAAGCTAATCTCTTTGGCTATTCTATGGGCTCTCGAATTACATTGAATTTGCTAATTCGGGAACCTAACCGTATTAATTGTGCAATTCTGGGAGGATTTGTAATACCTCCTAGTAATAAACACACAACGGTTAGATACAAATCTGTAATTGATGCTCTTAAGGCAGAAAGTCTTGATCAAGTCAAAGATCTTATTGGTCGAGAATTTCGAAAATTTGCTGAATCGACAGGTGCTAATTTGAATGCATTGGCAGCTGTCATGGGTAGTTATGTCCATCAACCAGAAGATATGTTTACAACTAGCGGACGGATTAAAAAAATCCTTCGAAAAATTTCAATTCCTCTCTTAACGGTGGTGGGTTCTGAAGATTTTTTACCTGGAGATAAAGCTTTAATCGCAAAATTAGTTCCTGGAGCATGTCATTTTCAGATTCAAGGTAGAGACCATCTGACTGTTGTTCCTGATCCCAGATTTCATATGGTCGTTAAGGCTTTTTTAAATTTTGTGAATCATAGTTAGAGAATTGTCCATTTATTTCTACGAAATATTTATTAATATTAATAAATCAACTTTAAATAATTTAAAAATGTAAAAATTCAGATACTTTTAAGGTGATTTTTATAAAAGATTATTCAGAATGGAAACCAATTATAGATTACGAGACTGAGTCGCCGTATGTGAATCTAAATAGACCATGGTTAAAATATCGCACTCCTACAGTGGCAAAAACGATAAGGTTTGATCCAATTCCACTCAGCGAATTTATAAGGGTATCAATCAGTAAATACCCAAATAATGTATTTCTCTATCATAAACCTACAGATAAAAAATATACTTATAGAGAATTATTACATTATGCTGATAAGATTGCAAACGCACTATCCGAATTAGGTGTTTCAAAAGGGGATGCTGTAGGTGTAATGTCTATAAATTGCCCTGAGTTTATATTTTGTTTCCTAGGTATAATAGAATCTGGAGCTACGGTAGTGCCTATAAATCCTCTTCTCAAAGAATCAGATGTGACTCATATAATTCGGGAAGCTGGCAATATTAAAGCCATTTTTGCCCATAAAGCCAATTATAGAACAATCAAAAAAGCAGGAAAAGAAGTTGAAATCAAGAATTTAATTTTACTAGGTACTCAAGACGCAAAACCAGATACTATTACTCTTGAAGAATTCATAAACGGAAGCCCACCAAAACCACCTTCCTTGGATATTGACCCTTCTAATGATATTGCTGCTTTAATGTTTACCGGGGGCACAACTGGTTTGCCTAAAGGGGTTATGCTGACACATGATAATATAATTCATAGTGCTCTTTCAATGCTTTATATGGCTGAGGAAGAAATTGAAGAGAATATAGGTAATGGGGTAGGGCTATCAATCTTGCCATTATGCCATGTTTTTGGATTCGAAATAATGATTTGTACATTCTATTTAGTCCCAATGATGGTAATGTTTGATTCTTTTAATCCAGCTGAAATCTTGGAAACAATTGAACATTATAAAATTAAACTATTTGTAGGTGTCCCTGTCATGTTTCAAATGTTGATCAATCACCCTGATTTTACCGAGCGAGATCTCTCTAGTATTGAGAGAACTGCCTCTGGTTCAGCAGCATTAGCTCCAGAGCTCGCTGATAGATGGGAAAAAGTCGTAGGAACTAAGGTCGGTCAAGGATTTGGGATGACTGAAACATCTTCATTCTCACATACGGCTGCAGGATGGATGCCAGAAACTATACCAGCAAGTATTGGCGTTCCAATTATCGATACTGATGCAAAAATAGTCAATCCCGATAATTTAGAGGAACTCCCACCCAATGAAATTGGGGAACTATTGATTAAAGGACCTCAAATAATGAAAGGATATTGGAAAAACCCAGAAGCTACGAAACAAGATATTATTGATGGTTGGCTGAGGACAGGCGATCTTGCGCGAATGGACGAGCGCGGATACTTCTATATTGAAGGGCGGACCAAAGACATGATTAAATACAAGGGTTACAAGGTAATGGCAAGGGAAGTGGAAGAGAAATTGATGGAGCATCCTGCAATTCTAGAAGCTGGAGCAATAGGTGTTCCAGATCCAAATATTGGTGAAACTATTAAGGCATTTATAGTTCTAAAGAGCGAATATAGAGATGGAAAAGTCAATGAAAGCGACATCATAAATTGGGCTAAAGAAAAATTGGCCGGATATAAGTATCCACGGAAAGTGGAGTTCCTAAGATCATTACCGCGAACCGCCGTCGGTAAAATATTCCGAAGAAAATTAAGAGAAATGGAATCAGAAAAACAATAGAAGCTTTTATTGCCTTTTTAATCGTTAAAAACCTAAGCAAATATTTTTTTTTTTTTTTTTAAATTTTAAAGATTTAGAATCACATAGTTCTTTATTACTATTAAGCTATTAAAATTTCAAATTTAACATATTAAAATAGTATATAAAGATGTAATATTTGGATTATTATAAATTAGTTTTTTAAATACTTCTTCTTTATGTTTAATAAAAATAATTAAAAATTACGCTTTTAGATGTCATTTAAGTTTAAAGTACTTGTTTTTGGGGACGGAGGGGTTGGTAAAACCACATTAATAAATCGATATCTAACCGGATTATTTGCTCAAGGGACAATAACGATTGGTGTAGATTTTCACATAAAAACTGTTGAAATAGAGGGAAAAAAAGTGACATTACAAATATGGGATTTTGCGGGTGAGGATCGATTTAGATTTCTATTGCCCAGTTATGCAAAGGGCGCAAATGGCGTTATTTTTATGTTCGATATTACGCGATATACCAGTCTTAATAGTGTGAATGAATGGCTAGATGTGTTTAAAAATAGTTTTAAAGAAGATGAAGTGGAAGAGGTTCCAATGATAATTGTTGGAGGAAAGCTGGACCTAAATGAAAGACGGACTATATCTCGGAGTGATGCTGAGAATATTGCATCAGAATTTCAATTTTATGATTATTTGGAATGTTCTTCAAAAACGGGTGAGAATGTTGAAGAAATCTTCAATAAAATTGCTCGGTTCATGATGGAAAAAGCCAGATTTATTTAATTTTATTTTAAATCTCTCTCTGGATTTAAGTCTACTCCCTTAAAAATCTCTTCGATCTGATCTATGGTTATTTTTTTCTCTTTTACCATTTGTCGAATGAATTTATAGGCGGCGCATTCATATTCTCTTTCCCAATATTCTTGGTCTTCGGCATAGAAATTACATTTATGGCAAACGGCGTTTATTAGCTGCCTATTTAAAGGGCTTATATCTTCTTCAGTTCTTAAAATTTCATGTTTTTTTCCCATATATAATCACTCTTTTATTTTTTTAATTAGGTATGAATTTTATTATAGGCTATACACTTGTAGGGATCAATCCCATAGAGGTCGTTAGTATGCTTTAAAGCACGATACCTACAACCTCCTCTACACTCATCTAAATATTCGCAATTTAGACTTTTACATTTCAAATCATTTATGTCCCATATGCAAGATTCTTGAATTCCCTTCCAACTTTCTTTTAATCCTAATTCAAATACATTTCCGGGACTTTTCTCAGTAAAAAAACCGCATTTAGATACTTCTCCAAGCACATCAATCGCCATTAAAAAAGGGCCACATGCGTATTCTCTTATAACACCTTCATCTTCAGACTTTTCTTCTGTAATTGACTCTTCTTCTGAACCCGATTCTTCAAAAGAGACTCCGCTAAAATCATAAGATTCCCCCCACCAGTAATCTCTCATAATTGAACCCCCTTCTTCTGGTGTTATATCATATATTTCTATAATTGATTGAGGAATAGAGTTATCAAATGTAGGAACTTCAACAATCCATGTTTTAATAGGACCAAGCGATCTTAAATCTTTCGCTAGCTCATCAAATTCTTTTAAATTCTTTTTATGAACCATTGTGTTAATGGATACGTTAATTTCTTTATCTAACATTAGTTTTATGCCTTGAATAGAATCTTTAAAGCAATTTGCATTGCGGAAATCATTATGAGTATCTTCTAATCCATCTATACTCACAAAAACTTCAAAATTATTCTCTTTTATTAAATCTAAAAGATGTTTCTGTTTTTCAATTAATACACCATTTGTTAACAATACTTTTTTTAATGGAATATCTATTAGAAATTCTAATAATTCTTCAAGTTTTTCATAAAGGAAAGATTCTCCACCTGTTAAAACAATCTTTTCTCCCTGTAAATTATAAAACTCTTCAATTAATTCCTTTAATTTATCAAAAGGAAAATCGACTTGGTTTTTATCTATAATATAACAGTGTTTGCAATTTAAATTACATTTTTCTGTGATATTAATCATAAGGAATTTCAGATAGGGAGGATCAAAAGGGTTTTTCTCTGGAAGATTCAAATGCTTAAGTAAATTTACGGTTTTATCAACTATCTCAGTATTGCTTAATTTTATAATACCTTCTTCTTCAAAAAATTCGAGAGCTTCAAGGACTTTCTTAGCCTCAGTGTCATTATATTTTTTTACTATATCTACGATACGAATTTTTCCATTTACCTTTTTTAATAATTCATATGCTTCCTCATCAATTGTAAAATCTTCATTAGTGTCTAAATTAAGGAGATCAATTGCATCATATCTTCTTAACACAATATTTTTAGGAATAAATGGAAAAAATTCATGGTTCATAGGTAATTATTGAAGTAAGAGAATAAAAAGTTTAATGTAATGAAATAAAACTCATGAAGAGGAAGTATTCAGAACAGGATTTTAGTTTTATTTTTCTTTAAAAAAATGTGAAAATGAAGGAAAAAAAAAGAACAGAATTGCCAAAACATATATATGTAATCTTATCGAAATAATTTTGCTACTCGTCATCTTAAAAAAATTAATCCTTGATTTTTCATACTGGACTCTAAAATTATCATATTTCTAATACCTAATAACCAGAGAATTTAAATATATAAAAAATTATTCTTTCTTTGATCAAAAATTACAATTAGATTTGATAATAATGAAAATAGTAAAGAAAGTAAAAAGAGTTAGTGCTGCATGCAAATGTGGCGACAGTTGTATTTCAAATGGCTGTAAATGTGGAGACAGCTGTATTTCAAACACTTGTAAATGTGGAGATTCCTGCTAAGCGGAGATTTCCATATCTTTTTTTTAATTTATTAATTTAAATCCCTAAATTAAGTTAGAAAATTTAAAACTCCCAGAGAAATCTATTTTTTTCGAGCAATATAAATTTCTTGGATGGTTTTAACTAAGTCTAATTCGAACTCGTCGAGACCTACTGCATTTAACGCAGAAGTTTCATAATATCCTCGGAATTCGTGACTCTCTGCAAATTCTAACGCCTCTTCGATTTTTACAGATCGTTCAGGAGTATCTATTTTATTTCCTATAAGATATATGTTTTTGTACATTTCTTTGGGAACAAATGCTAACCAAGCAGAGAGGCCTTTAAAGGTTTTGTAGGCATCCACACTGAAGATTAATATTATGATTGCTGCGCCTCCGAAAAAGTCCGGTTGAAAATATCTGAATTGTTCTTGCCCGCCAAGGTCCCATAGTTGTAAGTTCACGGTTTCCCCTCTAATTTTCAAGCTATGAAAGTCAACTCCTGGCGTCATTTCTATATTTTCGTCTGCTTTTATGGTTCCTGTCAATCTCTTACTGAGGGTTGTTTTTCCCACCGCTCCGTCGCCCCCAATTACGATTTTAAAATAATTCTTCCTTACATAATTCTCTATCGGCATATTTCATCTCCAATTTAATAAAAAATAATAGTTATCTTGCGAAAGTATTATAAAATATATCTTAGTTGAAGCTTTTTTTCAAATGAAGTGTTTTTTTTATTTTTTTTTAGTATTAAAATATATTATTTTACTAATTTTATATATTTTTATTAAATTAAATCCCATCTTTTTTTTAAACATCTAATACGATATATGAAAATAAAGTATACGATAATAACAATAATTTATTATTAGATCGAATTTAGTTATGTCTAAGGTAATTCTCATTTTTTTAATAATTCGACACGTTAATTTTAAGTAAAAAAATAATAATCTTAAAATTGAAGATGTTTTTAAATTAGTTAATACCATTAAACAATTGAGTCGTTTAATTTTAATTGAGTATAATTTTTTTCATTAAATCCACTAGTGTGGACATTAGTAAATACAATATTAAAGATCTTCCAGGTTCTTCA
>SDNM01000041.1 GCA_004524385.1 Promethearchaeota archaeon | reverse complement strand
TTTATTTAACTAGCAAATCATTAATCTTAAATACTCGTATAAATATATGTATTATTGGACTAATTTTTAATTAAAATCTAACTTAAAAAAAAAAAATAGATATTCAAGTTGAGACCAATGGTCGCAATTATGAACCAAAATTTTTTTGAACAATCAAAGACATTTTTTGAAAATGGTGATATCAAGAATACATTAGAAGCGTACGAGAAAGCTATTTCTTATATTGATCAAAAGGATAAATCGAGTTATATCCAATTCTTAAACCAGATTCTAAGTCATTGTAGAGAAAATAATCTAAAAGAAGAGGAAGCAGTAGTCTTAAGATCTTTAGGCAGAACTCATTCTATTTTTAAGCAATATGTTGAAAGTTTAAAGTATCATGAAGAATCTTTAAAGATTCAACGAAAATTAGGGAAGAAAATAGATGTTGCTGAAGGATTATTGTATCTTGCCGAAGATCTTGAAGTTTCTGGTAATTATGAGAATTGTATTAAAGCTTTTCAAGATGCAGAAGAATTATATCAAGAACTCGGAAAACTACGAAAAGTAAAAGAAATTAAAAAAGAACTCTCTCGCTTAATGGATTTTTCAAAGCAAATGGTTGAGGATGAATACTACCTTAAAGAATTCAATATAGATAAATATTAAGCTAGTATTGTCAACCAAAATTATTTTTTTATTTTTTTATTTAATTGTTATTCTTTTTATATTTATAAAAGAAATGTTCTCTTTTTGCTTGAGTGAAAAATAGAATTTCTTTTAATGAAAGTCCTGAATCCTCAGCAATTCTTCTAAGATCTTCATTTTCTGGCTTAATATTCACGATCTTCCTTTCTTTTTTAGTATCAATATAAGAGATTTTATATCTTAAATCATAGATTTTTCCATTTATTTCAATATCTGTGTTTTCAATTTTTCTCTCAACGCAGACTCGGCTTATCGTATTGAATCTTACTCCTAAAGTTCCCAACTCATATAAGAATTTTTCAATAATTTTAAATTTATATTCAGGTTGACATAATACCTTTATATTATGACTCGGTCTATTTTTTTTTGTAATACTTGGAATAATTTGTATATCTAATATATCTTCTTCTTCTAACTTTTTAATGAAGTTTCCGAGTATCTCCCCTGAAACATCGTCAACATTAGTTTCTAAAACTGTGATTGGTTCTATATAATCTTTTAAAGGGTGAGATTCAATGAGAATTTCCTCTTCCTCCATCTCTCCATAATATAAACGCAAGATATTTAAAAAATTATTAAATTCTTTTTGCCCCGTACTGTATATAACTTTTTTAAGTCTCGCTTCACATGGAAAATTTATTGTATTTAAATTCGCTAACAATGCAGCTCCCGTAGGAGTTACCAATTCATTCTCAATTGGACCATTATATCCAACTAAATTTGATTTTTCTAAAATTTTCAAAGTTGCGGGAGCTGGTATTGGTAAAATTCCATGAGCTGTTTTAATTGTACCACCACCTAAAGGTAATTTACTGCAAAATATTTTAAAATTATTATTGAAAGCACCTATTGTTTCCAATGCTCTTGAAACCCCAATAATATCTATTAATGTATCAATAGAACTTAACTCATGCAAATGTAAATTTTCAATTAGTTCACCGTGTATCTCTGCTTCAGCTTGAATTAATGTATTTAATACATTATTAGCATAATTTTTAGCTTCATTTGTCAAATTATTATCTTCCAGAAATTTATTTAACGAGATTTTTAAAACGTTTGCTGTTCGATGATGCTTATTTTCTTTAATATCTATTTTAAGTTTATTTAATTTAATACCTGATCGCGTAATATTTACTAATTCTATTTGTAATTTGGACACTCCTGGAAGGTAATCTTTCAAGCTTTTTAATTCATTTAATAAAGTATCTGAATCTGGAACAAGACCTAAAAGTGAAGCTAAAAACATGTCGCCCGATATTCCAGAATTAATCGCATCGATATATAATAATTTCATTTTGATAATGGATTTTTTTACCGAATACATTAGAAATTTTATGACCAATAAGACACAAATAAAGAATAACTAAAAATAATTATATTGATATGTTTATAATAAATATAAGAAATTAGAAAAAATAAAATTAGACATTTAATTATTAGATTCGATTTAAAAAATGTCAGAACTTCAAACTTTAAAATGTTATTTGAATCAAGTACCTGCGACGATAATTCAATTATTAGGTCTTAAGCCCCCATTAAATACGATTTCTGAACCGGTTCAATCAATATTAGATATGTATCAGGATATTGAACGAATAAGTATTAACATGATAGATAACTTTGGTTTATTTGAAATTACTTATCATAAACCTCAATTTATGATAACTAACTCTGAAGTAATGTTACTTTTAAGTACAAAAAATCCTTATACATTAGGCGTTTTGCACCAATTGATGTTTGGTGGTTTTGAAATTGAACCTAATGGTTTTCATTTACTAAGATATCTTAACGATAACGGTAAAAATTCGTGCTTTATTGCGAGAAAAAAAGATTTGGAGCGTTATGATGGGGGAACTCTCTCAATCTCTAAAGACACTGATATGTCTACATGGGTGGAATCTGCCAAAACAATTAATAAATACACATTATCATGGATGCATTATTTGGATTTTGAGAATCTTCACAAACAACAACAAAAGTTGAAACAAAGAACCCCCGAAGATTTGATACAAAAATTAATCCTCCGTACTGATAAATGGATTTTAAGCAATTATAAACAACTTAGAAGAAAATCTTTAATGATTATCCTCGGTGACCATGGGAGATCTAAATTAAATCTTGAGTATTCTGGTAAAATCGCTCAGTGGCGTGAAGCAAGTGTACCGATCGCTATTTTTATAAGAAAGCCTTAGTGTACTCTATTTAATAATTTAATATATTTTAATTTAATAAAGGAAAAAATGAATCTAGATGGAAGAAGATAAGGAAGATTATAAGCGATTCACTGTTTCTCTTCCACAAAAATTATACGAAGCCTTCGAGTTTTTTAGAAAAAAAAAAAAATGGGCAAGATCCGAAAGCATTAGAAAAGCTATGAAATCTTTCATGATTAGCGAAGAAAATATAGCTGAATCGTCAGAAAACGTTGCGGGATGCATCACAATGATTATGGCTCATGAACATATCAAAGAAATTGATGAAATCCGTGATGATCTTGCTTTTAACCTAAATAATGAACATGATCACGATCATGACCATCAACACGCTCATGAATATATTTCTAAACCTATTTACGCAAATATTCAACAAACTGATTCCCTTTTATCAAAAGATATCCAGCATCATTATGGAGATGTTATCCTTTCAACTTTACATGTCCATTTAGAGTTTGAAAAATGTATGGAAATTATCGCAGTATCAGGATCCTATGAGAGAGTAAAAAATTTAAGGGACGACCTTCAAAGATTAAAGAGCGTGTTATCAATTGGATTTTTTGTTGTTGATAAAGAAGATAACATTGATTCAATCGAATAATGTATTAAAAAAAGAGTAATAAGAATAAAGTTTTCCTATTCTCTAAAAAAGGGTTATCTGATAAGGCGATTTGAAGGAAAGTTTATTCTTTATTAGGTTAGGTGTGTGTTAATTTTTATTTGTTTAATCTGTAATTTATATTCTAATACTGCTATAATTTACTAATTTATATTAAAAAATAAAAAGAAAATTAGAATTAGAAAAAAAAAGAAAAATTAAATTATTAAATTAATTAATTATAAATCCTTTTCTTGAACGGTTTTTCTGCCATTCGCTTTAGCCCTGCCTATTGCTTTATCGAGAACGTCTATAATCGCATCGTTAAGAGAAGCTCCATCGATTACATCTCCACTCGTATTGCATCCTTTCGATTTAATATATTCTCGAACTTTGCTCTTAACAAAAAGGGCCTCAGTTCCTGCTTTCTTTTTAGCCATTTTTATATTCCTCCATTATTGTTTTAAATAGAATTTAAAAATAAATTTAAAAATGTTTTAAATAGAATTTAAAAATAAATTTAAAAATATTTTAAATTTAAATATTGATTAGTTAAGCTTGTTTTTAAACTTTAAGGTTAAACCATCATAGAATGTTAATAATGTTGGTCTAAATGCATTTTTTAGTTACACAAAATAATTCAAAATTTTAAGCGGAATAAATCATTTTACGAAAAAGCACGAATATCTATCATTGATCTCATCGTAGAGCCAACTCTTTTGAATAATTATCTTAAATTTAACATTATTTACAATTAGAATAATTTTTAAAGAGTTATATTGAGATTGAATATTGGTGAAATTCTAAAAGCAATTGCTGATAAAAATAAATCAAAGATTACTTAATATTTTTAAAAAGACAAAATTAGATTTTACTAAAAATTTAAAAAAAAAATGAGAAAAAAAAATAATTTTAAAAATTTAAAATTTTTATAGATTTTACATCCTTTTCTTTTTCATGACGACGTAGATGATTGCAAGGGCAGAAATTGCAGCTGAGGCTAATAAGATCGTAATCTCATACCCAGGAATAAGTGGAGCAATATTTTCGATCTTGAAGAATGTTTCAGATCCCTCATATTCAATCGAAATTTGACCTCCAGTATCACCATAAGTATAGATTATCTTATAGTCTTCACGAGGATCATGAAGCAGAGGATTAACTTCTTCTGTGTCAGGAATATCATATATATTTCCCACCCATTCATATTTTACAGAAACTATTCTTCCCTCAACTGTAATACCACCATTATTTAAATCATCCTTCCACTCCATTCCATCAATTTCTAAATCATCTCCCCAGACCGCATCCTCATCAATATCGAAATCATCGATTATTTTCTCAAGGTATTTATCCACAGGTTGCATGGCATATAATCCTTCTTCAAATAAGAAAGCCAAGAATTCTTTCTTCTGTAATGGGATTACATCTAGGATGAAATATTTAATATAATTGAGTCCAGAAGGAATATCCATATATTGTTGAATAAGATTATCGCCACTCGCATCAAGAAGAGCTTCAAGATATAGGTCAACTAAATTACCAGTCTGACGTGCTTTAACATATAAATCTTTCTTATCTTCATCATCTGATAGATTATACATCGCTCTTAAGTACAAACTGATTGATTCGTTAGCTATGTCCCAGAAAAGGCTTTGATTATTACCATATTCAGGTTTTATAGTAGCCATTGACTTATCCTTAAAATCCCTAAATATCCTTCTCATTTGGTTTACTCCTTGTATAATCTGATTAACCATAATAACTTGGCCCTCCCAGTATGAGTGAAATTGATTATATAACTCGAGATAGTCATGTGGATCCTTTAGAATAGGAAGAATCTCCTCTTTTTCATCTGGATCGGATTCATAATTCCCCTTCTCGACAAAATCCCAAGAATTTATTTCAACTTCAGTTCCTGAGTATTCTTTAGCAAAGGTTTCTATGGCTTCCTCTTTATTTAATAAACCAACTTCTGATCTCCAGTGAGTGGCATCAGACCAATTAGCGATTGCCCAGGGACTGGATTCATCATAATTACCATAATTATCCTCGGCAGTAACACCAAAATCAAATATTTTTGTTCCCGACGGATCTTTGGATTCATATATTACCTTTGTTAAAATTTCTAGATACGAAAATGGTGCACAACTATCAGCAGCACCATTTGATACGTTAAATGACCAATCTGAACCAATTTCAACCTCTAGTTTGTTTGGATCTTGGTTTACTGAATCATTTCTCCATGCTCCTTCCGCTAAAATCTCATCTATCTTTGCACCCAAAGACCAATATTCTGTAAGTTGTTTTCCCATAAGTGTTAGTGGCATACCCTTTTCGTCAGTTGGTAAATCTCTTGTCATTAAGTGATCCGCGAAGACATTAATCTTTTCGCCTTCCCAGTCATTAATTTTGATTTTTGATCTTGCGTCAACTTCATCTGCATCCCCACCAAATTTTTCTTTAACCTTATCATTATTATCATCGCCTAAATGTTCACCCCATGCATCCTTATCATATATTTTAACTTCTCTCTCCACTTCCGTTCCCCTTGATTGTTCTGGTATACCTAATTTCCAATGAGCACCAGCTGCAGGTTGAGCCACCATTGATACAGTGCTTAGTATAAAAATGGATGTAAAAATTAGGGCATATAAAATTCTTTTGTTCATATTGCTTTCATCCAATTTTTTTTACAATTTTTATTTAAAATAAATTGTATTATATTAATTTTTAATATTAATGTTTTTAAATGTATCGATTAGCAATTTAAAAAATAACTGGTTTTAATAATTAATTCTAAATAATTTATTAATTTGTTAATGAACTTTTAAATTCTAAACTCAATTCTTTACATGAAAAATCGAGCTTTTTATATTCTAAGTTTAAAAAAATAATATGATAATCGAAGATAAAACCAAAGCACGATTTAAAATAAAAAGATCTGTGTTTAAAAAGAATATCCATAACTTATTTATATTCAATAAGTCTGGAATCTGTTTATATAGTAGAAATTTTACAACTTCTTACGATATAGGGCGTAAACAACTAATAAGTTCCTTTTTTACAGCTCTAATGTCGTTTACCAGGGAACTATTGAAAAATGAAGTAAAAACAATAGAAATGGCGGATATAAAATTGGTTGTATTTGAAAAAAACACATTTTATTATGGTTTTTTAACAGAAGCAACTGAAAATATTAATTTCTTAGATGAAATCGCCTCAAAAATTAATTATAAATTTATTAATTATATAAGTAAGAATAATATTGATATTAACATGGAATACATCCACGATGAAGAATTTGATCTCGAGATAGATGACCTGATAAAAGATACTTTAAGTACCGAATTTGATTTACGAAAAGAACAGAAAATTATTGAATTTTTAAACGAAATCTCTTTAAATACAGAAATAAAGGGAATAATTTTATTAACTGATAAAGGACGAGTGATTTATACTACATTTAATAAGATAGATCTACGAAATTTTTCAAAAGAAGTTGATTTTCGAGTCAAAATCTGTAATAATTCAATTTTAAAATTATTCTATACATCTAAAAGCAATGAACTTATTTTTTCTGATTATATCGAAGATTTATATTTTGTAATTTTAATTTTTGATACAAGGACAAAATTCGGTGTTGCTGAATATTATTTACAGAAAGTTGTGAATTTTACTAAGAAAACTTTAAGCTATTGATGATTTTTAGTTAAATTTCCAAGGAGTATAACAACCTTTGATCTTAAGAAAATAGTCCTCAATAGAGAAATTTAGTTCTTTTTGGGTTCTTCTCAAACTTCCAAAATTAGCTCCGTTTAAATAGTAATTTATAAGAAGATCACATATATTTTCATCCCCAAGAGAAATTAAAGCTTGTAATTTAGCATTATTAATAATATTCTTTAAGTTTAAAAATTTTAATTTAATGGTTGAAATATTTTTTAATTCTTGTTCTAATTTTTGATATTTTAACTTAAAGGTCTTAATATTTTTCTTTAAAAAAGAGTTAATCTCTTTTTCATAGGGAGTATTTAATTTAGGAACTAACGGATTAACACTTACTCTAAGAGAAGCTCTATTAAAATTTATATTGCCTAATACTTTTAGGAATTCAATTGTCTCGTCTATTTCGTGCTCAGTTTCGTTAGGGAGCCCTATTAAAAAATATAATTTTACGTTTTTAATTTTGGAATCTTTAAGTTCTTTAAGGAGTAAAATTATCTTATTATTTGAGATTTTTTTTCCTAACTCATATCTTAATTTTTCCGATCCTGTCTCTGGTGCTACTGTAATTGTTTTAATATTCCCTTTTTCAAGGATTTGAATCACTTCAGATGTTAGATGTTCAATTCGAATTGAAGGAATTGACAATCTTTTACCTTTATTAATTATAAATTCGCATATCTCGGAGAATTTAGGGTGACCTGAAACACAGGAACCGATTAGACTAATTGTATTAAAATCCGAATATCTTATTCCTTCTTCTATCGCATTTGTAATGTTTTCAAAACTTCTATTTCTAAAAGGAGAATTATGAAACGATGAAATACAAAATTTGCATTGAAACGGACAGCCTCTATTTATTTCAATAAAAAATCTATCTTCAAATATCGCATTTTCACTTGAACCTTTGGTAATTAATTGGTAATTAGGAATTGATGATTCGTCAAGATTTTTAAGAACAGCTCTTTTAACCTTATTACTCCGAGAAGGAACGTAAATACCTTCAATAGAAGTTGCTAATTTTAAAAATTTGAGGAACGTTATTTTTTTAGATTTGTACTTTAAGAATAATTTAAAGACTAAATCTAAATTTGGTTCTGAATCTCCGATAAAAAAAAGATCAAATATTTTACTTAAAGGCATAGGATTAGAAGTTACTACAGGCCCTCCGCCGACAATAAGTGGGAATATTCCCTTTTTTTGAATAAAGGATTCTTTACGCTCCTTATAATTTAAAGGAATACCTGCTTTCTCTAATATCCATAAAATATTCTTAAAATCATTTTCAAATTGGATTGAAAATCCTAATATATCAAATTGGTTCGGAAGAATTTTATTTTCAATACTTCTAAGTCTATCTTCAGAAGTTGTATCTTGAGAAGCAGGAAATTTTATACGCTCAGGCAAAAAAATCCGCTCACAAACATAATTCTCGTGCGAATTTATCATAAAGTAAAGAAGTCTAATTGAATAGGATGACATAGCAATCTTATAAACATTAGGATAAATCAGCCCAAACGATAGGTCAACATTTCGCCAATCCTTTACAATTATATTTTCATTATACATTTGAGTCTTTTTGTGCCTTGAATTTTTTAATTTCTTCAACGATTAAGGGCAAAATTGTTCCAGTTTTATGATGAATTACAATTTCTGCTTTATCATCTAAATGTGTAGGTCTATCATTTACGATTATTAATTTACCACCTTCACTTAAAGTATATGCCGGTAAATCACAAACAGGAGCAACTGAAAGTGAAGATCCGGCAATTAACATAACATCTGCTTTTTGCGCTAATGCCTGGGATTGATAAATTTCAAAAGTAGGTAGACCTTCTCCAAACAGAACAACTGATGGTTTTAATGGAGCAGTGCATATATCACAATTAGGAGGATAACTTTTTTCTTTTTTCAATTTTTGTAATACTTGTTTTTTTGTGTATGATGCTCTACATCCGAAACAATTAAATCGATTTATATTTCCATGAACCTCATACACTAATACCGACCCGGCACTTTGGTGTAATTCGTCAATATTTTGGGTGATTATTGCTTTAAGAATATCCATATCCTCAAGTTCAGCAAGCGCAATATGACCAGGGTTAGGTTTTG
>SDNM01000040.1 GCA_004524385.1 Promethearchaeota archaeon | reverse complement strand
GAAACTGAGAATAATGGAACCCCTCTAAATATACGAGTTGCACTTTCAATGAAGAATGTATATAAACACATGACTCATTATGTAGATCCCGATGATAGAATTGCAGGTTATTGGACCGAGGGTTTTATGGGGATGCCAATTGATATTGAACGGGGGGTTTTCAATAAAGTGTTTGAGACGGAACTTAGTTGGTGGACACTTTTGCGTTTCAGAATAGGATCACTCTTGAAATCCTTTAAATTCTTACGTGAAAAAGAATATTTACATGACTTTCTACAAAATAATAAGAGACTCCGCAAAGAAGGCTCCCAACCTTTGAATTTTGGAGTCAAATCAATGGAAAAAAGAAAAATAAATCCCTTTAAAATTAATAAGAAAAATAAGAAAATTTTATTAAAAAAACTCCTTCCGAAATGGAATGGGAAAACGCTAGTAAATATACTAGAGGATGAAATTCCGAAAGCAGGTATTCTTTCAGGAAGTATGGTAGAATTTTCTAATGCTATGCCCGCAAATACCTCTAGGCAAACTAAAATGATTAGCATGTGTTCTACAATATCTACTTACCAAGGCCATGTCATAATAGATTATAAAACGCCAATTAAAAAAGGTTTGCTTAAAATGAAGGAGGAGATTGAGGCTGAAATTGAAAATAGTTCGTCATTATCCTCAAATGATTTAAATACATTAAATTCCCTTAAGATCGCAATAGAAGGAGTCATTATATTTGCAGAAAGACTAGCTGAAAAGGTTGAATCTGAATATAACAAAGCAACCGATCCTACACAGAAAGCAATCTTAAAAAAAATGTTAGAAAATTGTAAAAAAGTTCCCTTATATCCAGCAGAAACTTTTTATGAGGCGGTACAATCAGGATGGACAGTAAAAACCGCTGTTGAGTTAGCACATCCTGTAAATTTACATTGTTTTGGTCGTATGGATCAGATTTTTTATCCTTATTATAAGAAAGATCTTGAACAGGGGATAATTACACCTGATAAAGCAAGAGAAATACTTGAAGAACTTCTTTTAAAAGTTATGTCCCAAAACATTCGTCCCGAAACAAACTTACTTTCAAATTTTTATCATAGATTTCTTGGTTCTACACCAATAACATTAGGGGGACTTAAACCAGATGGAACAGACGCAACTAATGAATTAACCTATCTTTTTCTCGAGGCTGCTAATAATTCAAGGGCAGTTACAAATATATCTCTTAGAGTTAATGAAACCACGCCCGATGAGGTATTGTTGAAAGCAGCAGATGTTTTATATCAAGGGAGTTCAAATCTCTCGTTTTTTAATGATGATGTTAATGTAGAGTCGATGAAAAAAAGAGGCTTTTCTGAAGAGGATGCCTGCGATTATGCTGTAATGGGATGTGTAGAAATGCTCTGTCCCGGTAAAACAGGTGGTATGAGCGCTAATGCATTACTTCTCTGTAGGTTGTTAGACCTCACATTGCGTAATGGTGATTCTCAAACTTTTATGGGCCTTATAAAAAACTTAGGGCTTAAAACCGGTGAACCAGATTCTTTCTCTACATTTGAAGAATTTTTAGAAGCCTTTTTAACTCAAGCAAATAAACAGGTGAAAATGCTTGTTGATGTCTCAAATCTTCGCGATCAATTATATGCTAAATATTTACCAGCTCCATATATCTCTGCTTTTATAGAAGGATGTATAGAGAGCAGAAAAGATGTTACTGTAGGGGGGGGAAAATATGATTTATCTGGTATCTCCTTCATCAATAGTATAGCCAATTTAACCGATTCTTTATATGTTATTAAGAAACTCATCTTCGATGAAAAGATAACAACTTTTAAGGAACTTATGAGTGCAATAGATATGAATTATAACGGATATGAAGACCTCTATTATAAAATTCTAAAATTAGAAGGTAAATGGGGAAATGGTTATAAAGAAGTCGACGATCTATGTCATTATGTTACTAAACAGCTATTCGAAGACACATATAATTATACTTCTTATAGGGGTGGAGCATTTGTCCCTTATCTTATCAGTATGACAACACATACTATTGATGGTCGAATCTCTATTGCAACTCCAGATGGTCGTAAAGCTGCTAGTCCTTATGCTGCAAGCTGTAATCCGTATAATGTAGAAAAATGCGGTATAACCAACGTATTCCACTCCGTTTCTGCTATAGATTATGAGGATGTATTAGGATGTGCTGTAAATGTAAAGTTTCATCCCACAGCCATAGGAGAAAGATTAGAAAATCGTGAAAAATGGATTGCTTTAATCCGCGCATATTTCGAATTGGGTGGACAACAGGTACAACCCACTGTCGTTTCTGCTGAAATGCTTAAAGAGGCACAAGACAATCCAGGTATGTATGGAGATTTAATTGTTAAAGTTGGAGGATATTCTGCATATTTCTGTGAGTTAGGTATTGAAATCCAAAATGAAATTATTGCTAGGACAGAACATGAATAAAAAAGAGGTGTAATTATGGTTTATATTCCGGGATTTTTAGTGAATAAAGTTTATGAAAGGGGAAGCCTACAGAATATAGAAGATGGGTTTACTTTTACTTTTAAAAACACAATGACCCCTGTAAAAATAAGCGGGATGCTTCAACTTAAAATAACTATTGATGGAGAGATCTCAATTCCTGAAGAAAATGTCGAGCTTGAATTAGGAGGTCGTATTTTTAAGGTTTCTAGTGAACCATTAAAAGAATTAGTCGAATTTGCGAAGAATTCAAAATTATATATTCGTATAAAAGGAGAGAATTTATCAGATGGTAAACATGTACTTAAAATTAGCTTCATTACACCCGAATTTGGAGGAGTTACTCTTAAAGTTAAGGATTCCATAGGTGAGATAGAGCAATTAAGTTTATGGAAGAAAATTAAAAACAAGCTTTCAAAAAAAAAGCTTAAAGTAGCTGCTAAACCGATTATCATAGAGGGGGAGCTTGGCGGCGTTCCTCTAGATCCAGATTTCTCGAGATTAGAGGCTGTAATAAGGCGAGAGCAACCTGATCGTGTTCCCCTATTTGAAGCTGAAATTGAAATCCCCATTAAAGAATGGTTTATAGGTCGTGAAGTCCAAACAGCTGCAGATGATGTTGAGTTTTATATCCGAGCCGGCTATGATTTTGTACCTGTGGTTCCGCCTTTTTTTACTCCTCGGGTAATGAGGCAAGCAAAGGGTGATGAGAGGAGTTGGATAACGGAGAGTGAAGGTAGAATTAAAACAATGGAGGAATTTAAAGAATTCCCTTGGCCTGACCCGAATGAGGTAGATCTCTCTTCATTTTATGAAATTGCTGAGTTGTTACCACCCAAAATGAAAATTTTAGGATTACTCTCACCCGCAGCGGTTTTTGGAAATACTTCACAGTCTATGGGATTGACAAATTTTTCATACGCACTATATGATAACATAGAATTAGTGGAAGCTCTGTTCGAGAAGATCGGTTCCTCTTACGTAAGGATCGCAGAAAGATTAGTCAATGTGCCAAAACTTGGAGCTGTTCTAATGTCAGATGATTTGGCTCATACAGGGGGATGTTTTGTTAATCCTAAAATTTATAGAAAATATGTCTTTCCCTGGTATAAACAAATTGGAAAGATCCTTGAAAATGCGGGCATTCCGTTTATTTTTCATTCTGATGGCAATTTTATGGCTGTTTTTAACGATTTAATAGATTGTGGTGTCAAGGCAATTCACCCAATTGAGCCTCAGGCAATGGATATTGTAGCTGTTAAGAAAGAATATGGCAATAGATTTTGTATTTTTGGGAATATTGACCTTGAATATACATTGACTAGAGGTACTGTGGAAGAAGTAGATGCGGCTGTGAAAAAAAGAATTAAAGAACTTGCTCCAGGGGGCGGTTATGGCGTAGCAGCCTCAAATTCCGTCCCAGATTATGTTAAACCTGAAAATTTTAAGGCGATGGTTGAAGCTGTCAAAAAATATGGTAAATATCCTATAAATATTGAATAAAGAGAGGTGCTATAATGGAAAAATTAAAAGAATTAGTAGTAGAAGGAAATAATAAAGATACTGTAGAAAGAATAAATACACTTTTAGAGGAAGGAAACAGCGCAGAAGATATTTTAAACAAAGCGTTGATTCCAGCTATGGATAAAGTAGGAGAATTGTTTCAAAAAGATGAATATTATATTCCGGATTTACTGGTCGCCTCAAGAGCAATGGAAGAAGGGATGGAAATTCTAAAACCATTACTTGAAAAAGGAGAAAATACGAAATCCTTGGGAAAGTTCGTCCTTGGTACAGTCAAGGGAGATCTACATGACATTGGTAAGACCTTAGTAGAATCTGTGCTAAAATGTGCGGGATTTGAAGTGATAGATCTTGGAACTGACATTCCTCCAGAAAAATTTGTAGAGGCAATAAAAGAGCATAATCCTTTCGCAGTTGGATTAAGTGCCCTTCTTACAATTACTATGGTAGAGATGGAAAATGTAGTAAAGGCAATAAAAGAGGCAGGATTAAGGGATAAAGTTAGAATCTTGCTTGGAGGAGCTCCTGTAACTAAAGAGTTTGCAGAAGAAATAGGAGCAGATTTCTATGGAGAGGATCCGCATTCAGCAAAGAATTATCTCCTAAGTGTTATTGGATAGTAAAAATAATATTTTATATTATCTTGAAACTTTATTAAAATTCATAATAAGTTTCTATTAATTTATCAATTTCTTCCTCTTCTAGACCAAATAATTCAAAAAATAGGCTGTCAATTATTTTTAGAATAAAATTTTCATCCCTTTTTGCAATTGCACTAAGTAATAATGTTTTTAATTCATCATTAGTATTATAAAAATAATCACAATTATCAATTTTATTAAAAAAATAATCATAATATGATTCCTCAGGTATATTTTTAAAGGAACTATTAATTTCTATAAGAGCTCGCGAGAGAGTTCTAATTAGTCTTATTTCTGGAAGTGGATCCATTGATTCTGGGTCGCAAAATAAACCTTTATTCGGGATTGCTATCTCATTTTCAAGTTTTGTTTTACTTCTCTTTATTTTAATGCTCTTTATTTTAAAAATATAGTATATCAGTTTTGAATTTAGATATGCAAGCATGAATGGATAATCTATATTATCTTCAGAAACCTTAGGCCAAAGGAAATAAGTATCTGATGTTGCATAGTATTGTCCATCAGAATAACCAAATTCATTTTGTTGAGTTATAAATTTAATAAATATTTTTTTTCCTGCATCATACTTATTCTCGAGGTTTATTAAAATTTCCTTATTATCCTTATCAGCTCCTCTAATAACAGCTCCTCTTCTCGGGTAGAAATAATTTTCAGGTTTTTCTCTAGCATTAATAAGAATTTTTTGTAATTGATTTTTAAATTGTAATATATAATTAGAGAGATTTGGGTAATTCAGTTCATAATAACTGATTCTCTCTGGATGATTGAGTGATTTAATTTCTTCCGTATTGAAATAAATAGCATAATCATACCCTTGAGATGAGTCATGACCATAGGGTTTAATAACTTTACTTTTGAATATCTTTTTTAATTTGGATATCTCTTTTTCATTTAATTGAAAGAACTCCTTATTGATTAATATGAAAAAATTTCCATTTTTAATTTTTAAATTCTTTCCCTCTTTTAAAATGAAGATATCATCCTTGATAAAAATAATTCCATTGCGAACAATAAAAAGATCTTTCAACAATAGAGTTTTTCCATCCCTCTTGCATTTATCCTCTATCAACTCTATGATAGTTTTTAATTGTCTTGGATAGCTTAATTTCCAACTACCTGTCCGTTCTAGCTTTTTATTGGTTAAAGCTGATTTATATCTCCTAATATGTTCAGAATCCCGCTTATTATATAGCTCTACAAAAACTTTTTTATTAAACTCGTAATCGGACATAATTGAACTAGTTTTCTTGCCAATTTTAATTATATCAATCTCTTTATCATTATTTTGTAATTTCTCATTATCTTTTTTTTCTAAAATAAAAATACAGTTATTTTGACCTTTTGCTCCGGGAAATAATTTCATGTTAGCTAAATCTATATACTGAAGGATATTACATTCATCTAAGATATGAGGTTTTAATAATTTTATACCTGTTTTTTCGGATTTCGTAATCCAATAATTTGTCGTAATGAATGATAAAAATCCTCCAGGATTCAATTTTAATATTCCTAAATGAATAAAATAATAAAATATATCCATATTTCCTACGAAGAATTTTTCGCATACTGGATACTTCTTAACATAATCTTGAAAAATTTCTGCATTATAGTTTTGACCTAAATAGGGAGGATTTCCTACAATTAAATCAAATTTTTCATTAATCTTCGAACCAAGAAAATTTTCAAATTTGAATTTTACACTCGAATAAGTACTTAAAAGATGATCTTTTAGGCGATCATCTATCTCATAGGCAGAAATGTCAGAAAAATTGTTTTTAATAAGGTATTTTAAAAAAATTCCTTCTCCGACCGATGGCTCTAAAACTTTTAAATCACAAGGTTTTTTTTTTTTATCTCCGAGAAAATTTAATACATTATTAACCATAAATTTTGCAATATAGTTTGGAGTGAAAATTTGCCCTATTGACTCATTTCCGCTATAATTATTCTCATTTAAAATCATCTAATTTTAAATATAGTTTATCAAGTCTAAATAGTTGATGGTTTTATACTTTTTTTACTTGAGAAAATTAATTTATATAGTCAATTTTCAATAATGAGTATAAAAAAAGTTTAAAAAATAAAGCAATTTAAATGATTAACTTTTTTACCCTTTTATGACTTTGTTTAGCTTTGGAAAAATTCTCGTGTAATGCACGGCCATACAGTGTACGCCATTTAACAAATTTTTTGATTTAAGTTCTGAAATAAAAGGTTTAAAGAACTCATAGTTTAATTGATCGTATGTATCTTTTTGTTCCTTTTTGTCAGACACATTAGTCTTAACGCTTTTCCATTTAGCAAGAATATCTTTCGGCACGTCAACACCGGGAACAAACATATCAAAACCCTTCGCAATCCCATAACTTTTCATTGGAAATATACCTAAAAATACAGGGACTTTATACTTTTGAATTGCTCGTAAAAATTCAATCGTCATGTCAAGGTCATAAACAACTTGTGTTTGTATGAATTCTGCTCCCGCTTCGGCTTTTCTTCCGATTTTTAAAATCTCGGCCTCCATTGGATCTGCGTTTGGATTAGCAGCAGCACCAACATGCATAGTCGGTGGATGTTCAATTTCATTATCATTAATTTTTCCTGTATCCACCATTTCTCTTACAAGCTTAACTAACGTTGCGGAATCAAGGTCAAAAACAGGTTTTGCTTCAGGAACATCACCTAAGTTAGTATGATCACCAGTAAGAGATAATACATTACGGAGACCCAAAGCTTGAGCTCCCATAATTTGTCCTGCTAAACCTATTTTATTACAATCTCTAACCGTTAATTGCCACACACACTCTAAACCCGTTTCTCTCTGTATTATATGAGAAGCTGCCATAGAATTAATTGTCACTATTGCAAGAGGGCTATCTGTAACATTTGCAGCTACAACATAAGGAGCCATTTCTTTTGCTTCTTGAATAGTGTGAGAAAGATCACAAGTCTTTTCAGGTTCCAGTTCTCCAGTTAGAACAAATTCCCCTTTTGAAATCATCTCTCCTAACTTTGAATAAATCTTTTTCTCTGCCATTTTCTCTCCCTCCTACCTAAAAATTACCTCTCTCTGATGTCCAGAATCGGACCAATCCCTAGGTTCTCTTAATTTGCTAAATAAATCCAACCGTCCAATAGCTTTAAGGCGATTATATATTAGTACCCATCCGCAATCTCTCTCGTAATTTCCAACTTCACATTTGCCATCGACCATCCCCCCACAAGGTCCATTCATTAAAGCTTTAGCACAGGTAGTTACGGGACAGATACCTCCCGTTTCATTCAACAAGCAATCTCCACAACCTAAACAGCGCATTCTAAACCGACCGATTCTTTCTGTCATTCCCATAAATTCCGTATTATTAGTTACAAATACCTTTTTATTGGGGTGTTTCTTACTAAGTACTTGGACTATAGATTGAACTCCGAGTCCACAACTTAATGTTAGAATTGCATCTGCATCTTTAACAGAATCATCAATTTTTCTTAAATCCTTCATCATAACTCTATTGTCGCATACATCTTCAGACACAATGCCAACTAAAATATCAAAACCTTCCTTTTCTAATATCTCCGTCCATTTCTTTAAACCCTCTGTTCCTCCTGTCTGACATAATGCAGCACATACACCACAAGAAACAACAACAAGAGATCTCACATCATTTTCCTTCAATACTTTTAGAACTTCATCAACCGGCTTTTTTGTTGTAATTACTACCATTTTATAATCAATAATTTTGTTTTATTATGAAAAATATATATTCATGATAGAGAAATATTCAAATTATTAAAATTTTAATATTAATTTTGATAAATTTATGTCTAAAAAAAATACTAATTTTTTTAAAAAAAGAAATAGTTTTACGAAAAATAAAAAAATGAAAAAAAAAGATATTAATTTAAAATAGTCTTAACCACCAGCAGTAAGCATTCTACCGATAGGAGCAGCGAGGCCACCGATTATTGAGCCAAAAGATGTTAATTTCTTTAACTGAGATTTTAAATCTTTAGAAACTTTTACGGATCTTGTTTTTCCTTCTATTATTGTACCATCAGCTGTTTCTAAAAAGATTTGGATTGTCTGTTCCCCAATTTCTTTGGGTTCTAATGTAAGCCATGTTGTATCTCCATTCTCTAACATTATTGACATTGTTCCACAAATATCTTCACCAGTAGAGAACAGAGGAATTGGTTTATTCGGAATTTGATAAGATCCTCGCCCCTCAACTTCGATATCTAATATAATTTCTTTTGGATCAAAACCAGGTGCGATAACTTTAATACGATATTCTTTTTCTTCAGGTGCGTTATTGTAAAGATAGATCATTACATTAAGTTCAGTTCCTTTATATACGATTTCTTGTGCAGAAGAGTCCATATATATTGGATCCTTAGATAACCGTTCGATATTATCAGCCAACTCAAGCTGGAGTCTATCAATGATATTGAAAAATCCTGGATTGTATTCTTTAATAAATTTAAAGATCTTATAGATATCTTTCTTACCAAAATACCATCGATTTTCTATTAAACCCCCTTTATCAATATTAAAAGTGTCAGATTTTATATTTACTACTTCCGACATTTCGCTATTAAGCTGCTCATCTGTAAGGACGTCGTTCTCTCTCAAATAATATAAGAAAAGGATTTTCTCCATAGCGAAAGTAATAGGCAATTCCTCTGCTTCCCTCT
>SDNM01000039.1 GCA_004524385.1 Promethearchaeota archaeon | reverse complement strand
ATATTTTTTAAATATGTGATTGAATAATCCTCTTCTCGCTTCAAATAAGTTATATCTTTAGTTTTATGGTCATTATCCAAGAAAGCGTCAATTTTAAGGACATTTTGGTTTAACTCATTTGGCATTTGAGGCATTAGATTGAAAGTAAATAATAAATCGGGTTCAGTTTCATCTTTCCCATCCATAACAAATAAAACATTTGGTTCCAAGATTGCTAAAAAGCTTTCTAAGGAATGAAAATAATCATCAATTTTTACAGTTAATTTAGTTGGATTGCTATTAATTTCAAAAGAGCTACAATCACTAACTAAAGGAAAAATAAATTTTTCTTTACCTCGAAAAGCGAGACTAATTTCGTTCGCATTTAAAAAATTTTTAAAAATAGGGTCATCTTTTTCGATAATAAACTCGTCTTTAACAGGATCGCTCTTGATATAAACAATTAAAGACCCAGATGCTATTAAATTGATTTTTTGATAATAAATGTTAAAAATTGGATTATATGGCATACTAATTACATCTTTCGATCCACCCAATCCCATCTGTGCTAAAATATTGGATGGCGTCTGACTGGTTAAAGTAAACAACAAAAAAGACCTAAAATCTGACAACTCAATATAGCATGTAAAATCCTTGAAATATTCCTGTACCTTAATTATTAAGTTCTTTAGATTATTAGACATGATTTTCCTCAAAATTTTAGAGTTAAATATTTCAATTAATTATCAAATTTAATTAAATCTGTTTTAAATATTTTGATAAGAATTCCTTTAGTTTTTTTTTCACATGTGAAGTAATATGATGCTCGATTTCGCAAGAGATATTATCTACAACCTCTTCGTTAGGAATTTCTAAAACTTTTAGGAAAAAATCTCGTAATAATTCATGAGTCTCGTTTAATTGTTTCGCAATAATTTTTCCTTTTTCGGTTAATCTTATTGATCTTCTCGGTTTCCAGTCAATTAATCCTTGCTTTTCTAATTTTTCTAGCATTCCTGAAACGCTTGCTGGTTTTACATCGAGATTTTCAGAGAGTTCTTTGTTGGAAACCCATCCTCCTTTTTTTTTCTTTGATATAATATAAATCTCATCTAAATACCTTTGATAACTCTCCGGAATCTTTGAAATTATACTTTCACTAGAATTATTTGCCATTCGTAATTCAAATATTATAAATATACTTATAATATTTAATTTTTCTTGTAAGATTGATTATTTTATTTGATCAAGATATAATTAATTTTTATTTGAGATTAAATGAAAAAAAATTTTTCAGGCACTTTATTTTTAGTAGTAGGAAATTCCGGTTCTGGGAAAGATTCAATAATTTCGGGGGCTATAAAGAAGTTTGAAGGTAATGCTCATCTTGTGAAACGCTATATCACAAGGGAACCATCGGAGTTTGAAGACAATTATTGTATCTCTACAGAAAGATTTATGCAGATGGAAAAAGAAGGAATGTTTGCTCTAAAATGGCATATTTATGGATTAAATTATGGGGTCCCCATTGAAATCGACGAATGGCTTAGTGCAGGTGATCAAGTTGTCTTAAATGTAAGCAGAACTATTATTAAAGAAGCGAGAGAAAAATATGAAAATATAAAAGTAGTTTTTATTGAAGTACCTTTTGAGATAACCTTACAACGAGTTAAAAATCGTGGAAGGGAAAGTGGAGAAAAATTGCAGGAAAGAATAGAAAGAGCCAAAACCCATCAAAAGTTACCCGAAGCCGACTTTATCGTAGATAATTCTGGAGATTTAAGTGATGCAATCGATCAATTTTTAGATTACATGGTAAAAGTGGTAAGTTAGTAAGGATTTAAAAAAATTTGAATAAAACTTTTTTACCAATCTTCATTTTACTTTTTAAATTTATTAAGTAATGTTCTCAAGTGGTGGCCCGGGTCGTATAGAAAATCTTAGCTTGACTAAGATTTATATAGTGGTCAGTATTGGGGACCTCTCTTATGAGTTTCTCAAGAGATCCTATTGTGAATCCCTAGAATCGCAAGACCAGTCGTGCGGTGGGGTAAGGCGGGTTCAATTCCCGCCCCGGGCCCTCCTTCTTATTAATCGGCATTGGAGTATAGGGGAATATGATAAAATTAGACCAAGATAAACTTCGAGACCTACCTGGCTGGGAAAAAAATGCGCCTATCCCGATTTGTATGGGAGGGGATTATAGAGCCCTAACTTTTTGTTGTAAACCCGGATTTTCTTTAGCTTTTGCCTATAAATGCAGAAGAGATGAAACATTAAACGAGATTGGACTTTCTCCAGAAGAATTTATAAATATAAAAGAGAATTTTTCTAAAAAAAATGATTGGGATTCTGATATAGTATGTTTTGGCTCAATATCTTATTGTTGCATGAGGCGTGGAGGGTGCCCAAGAAGAGATATGGCCTTATCAATTAGGTATCCCGATATGACTAAAGATGAATTTATGGAGATTTATTTTAGTAAAAAGAAAGAATTGGCAAGAATAATTTTAGAGAATATTAAAAATCCTGAGGGAAAAAATAAAGTAAGAGCATACTTAGATTTATTTTAAATTTTAATATTTAAAAATTTCTCCAAATTTAACGAATTCTTCAAATATTATTTGAAATTGACAAATTAATTCAAACATTAAGATTTTATCAAAGAAGCTCTATTAGAGTAATTTTCTTTTTTTTCATAAGAATAATAAGAAAATATAAATATAAGTTACACATGTTATTATGTAAGAATTGCATCTCAATGTTGACTCTTTAATATGATTTTAGAACAAGTACAGAGCCATCCCTATAGACCTGAGACTTTTATTAATAAAATCATTGTCCCCCATGAATATGTTTTAGAAAGCGATAAAAAAAAAGTTATACGTATTCTTTTAAAGGAGGTCAATATAAATCCGCTAATTGTGGAATAGAAAAAAGATAAGTACTTTTTTTAAAAAAAAGAAAATTTAAAATTAATTAATTTATTTTCGATTGATTTTTTTAAACATAACAGGGCCAAAAAAAGTTAATATAAACGAAATCATAGCGTATCTTATAAATCTAAGAACGACGTTTCCACTAACTACCAGGTCTAAACATAAATAAACTATTAGTAATGAAACAATGCCTATAGTTAAGTTAATTATTTTTTGTTTCTTATTTAATTCTGAAGGTTTATAATTCACATATTCGTTTTCTAACAGATATCCAACGCTTAATCCTAACATAGCACCTCCTACTAGAGCGAAAGAGCCTTCATCAGCATATAGAGGAGGATTATCGACGAGTCCAAGTCCTGCTGTAGGAAACAATAAAGTCCCAATTATGAATATTGATACTGATACAATGACAGCAATTAAAATCTTTATTATTAAGCTAAGTTTATTGATTTTAGGGGAAATGATAGGTTCTAAATAAATAAATGCGACTAAAAGACAGATCCCAATTGCAAATCCTCCAATTATATCTTGAAGATCGTGAACTCCTATGATAATTCTCGATATTGAGATTAAAAATATAAGAACCGAAAGAATAATTGGGACAATATAAGGTTTAGGCTTGTCTTTAAACTCATATGCCATATAACCCCACGTCGTCACGGCAGTTTGTGTATGGCCAGAGGGGAATCCATATGACGTTTCAACAAATCCATATTCTTCTTCTGGAGCGGCATTTGCAGGTGGTCTAGAGTCTTGAAATATCTCCTTCACAAATTCATTAATATACCCAGAGAGCAATAGGCTAAAAGCGAGATTTTTAGCAAATTTCTTATCATAAACGATATAAAAAATAGCAATAATAATAATGAAGACAACTGGTTCACCTAAATATGTTATCACTTTAAAAATCGCTTGAATCAAGGTATAATTTAAGTAAAACGCTTTATTATATCCTAATGCTAATAAAATCATGCCTACTATGATAATTATTATTGAAATTACACAAATCACAATTAAAGCTTTTTTAGATAGAATTTCTTCTTCTGCCATATTTTTTCCTCGATTTTGAAAGTTCTTTTAACTTATGGGAATATTGGTATGCCTTTCATCAATTTTTTTTAACTTAACTTCTAAAATTCCGTTCTGAAGTCTAGCTTTAGCATAATCAGAATTAATTGCAGCGGGAAGCTCAATTTCTTTGAAATATTTTATTCCAATACTATCCGACTTGGTCGAAATAGTAAGAGAATGGGTTGTTGCTTTTAATTCAACGTCATTCTTAGTTACACCTGGCATTTCAGCAATAATTACAAGTTTATCGCTTTCTTCATTGATTTCCACTAATGGCTCTCTAGTAGAATCGACCTTAACTTTTTGATCTCTTGAATATGGTTTAGGTTTAATATTTCCGAAAGAATCAATTCTTGGCTTACCTTCAGGTCCAATATTAATATTGAAGCCATACATAAATGGAAAACCGAATTTATCTTTGTTTTTTATTAATTCTTTTTGGATATCCTCAGGAGAAAGTTTTTGAAATTCAGGAGGTAAACCTTTTGAAATCTTCCCTAATATTTCTTTAAATAACCTCTTAAATTGTTTAGATTTAAAGAGTTTATTTGGATCTGCGAATAATTTAAAGAAATCAGATGGTCCGCCCATATCATCATCATCGTCATAATCGTCGTCCCAATCATCATCATCATCTTCTCTTGGCATGCATTTTCACCTTAAAACATTATTAATAATCTTAATTTCATTAAATTTTAATACTTTAAATTTGTTTAAATACATAGCATCTAGGTTAATAAAGATAATTTAGGTTAATAAAGATTTTTCCATTTAATTCTTGATTATTAAAAGTTAAAAAAAAAATAACGGGTGATATTTTATTTACTCAGAATTAAGCGATGACGATAAAGAAATGTATTTGGATGTTTTGAGAGAAGCACCGATGATACCTTTCTCAAACTTCGTAAGTAGGGGCGATATCCCAGATAAGATAGATATTGCTAGACCGAGAAATTCTATAGATCGCGAATTTTATCGATTAGTTCGCCAAACACATCGAGATCGATCTAGCAGATTGATCCCGATTTTAGGAAGTGCGGGAAGTGGAAAGACTCACGCGTATCACTCATTCAAAGATAAAGAGCGAGAAAATAGAAAAAAATTAGCTCAAACTGAAGAATCCCAAGAAATTGAAATTAGTAAATTCGAACCCGTTGATTGGACAATAGTCTATGTTCCGAGTCCACCCGCAAGTATTCGAGTACTACTCCATGTTTATACTTGTATTATTGAGGAAGTTGGCCCCGAAATTTTAAACAGTGTTTCAGAGAAATTAATTAAAAAGTGGGGTGGCGAGAAGAAAGGACTATTTCAAAAACCTAAAATTGACGAAGTTATCCAAATGGGTATTCGTGAATTTCCAGGAATTTTTGCAGATTGCGTTAAAGCACTTGTAACTTATCAATTAGATAAAAACAAAAAGGCTTTAGCAGAAAGATGGCTTCTTGGAGAAGATTTAGAAGCTGAAGAGTTAAAGGAGTTAGGAATTAACAGCGTTATTGAAGAAGATGATATATGCCTTGCTATGATTAAAATAATTACTGAAAATTTAGATGACGTTCTTATCCTTTATTTTGACGAGCTTGAAAGTCCCTATCGGATGCACGGTGAGGCAGCCGAGATGAAATTACTTGAGATTTTAAAGCGCCTTTATAATGAAGTAAAAGGATTAGTTATTGGTATTGCCGTTTTAAAAGAAATTTGGCCAAGAGTTTTAGAAATTGCTGATGCTCCACTAAGATCGCGCATGGAACCCGAACAAGAATTGAAGCCATTTTCTTTGAATGATTTAAAGATCTTTTTCTCAAAAACTATGGAAACTTTCTGGGACGATAATAATTTAAATCCTCCATTATATCCATTGTTTCCTTTAAACGAAAAATTAATAGAAATGATTTTTGAAAAGACAAATGGAAATCCAAGGAATTCTATTAAACTTTGTAGAAAGTTCATTGATAAAGTAGTTATGGAAGAGATGACCATAGAAGAGCTTATGGAAGCTGGAGTTGAAATCGTAGCAACTGCAAAACCCCCCTCTGAGGCTGAAGAAATTATTGACTTTTCCAAACCTCGAGAAGTAATTAGAAAAAAGATCGAAGAGATTTTAGCAGAGGAAGAATATTTAATAGACGTCAATCCTCAATCTGTTGCTGGAGCTGCTTTAAAATGTATAATAAAAGTAGGAGAGGAAAAAGAAAAAGATTTCAAGACTCAAATGGAATATAAATTTATGCTTGGTAAAAGAACTCAAACTTTAGCCGCACTTATCGAAACAGAAGGTAAAAAATGGGGATTAGAGGTTCCATCCATAAAAACATTTGAGAGAAGTGCGGGAGTCGCCGGATATTACGCTGCTAAACGTCTTAAAGATGCAATTGGGGAAAAGGCTATTAGCGAGGGTATCTTAATCGTTCCAATAGGAACCGGCGGAGCAAAATATGAGATGATGATGCAAAACACACCGGGACTATATAAAGTTGAGATTAATAATGAAATTGGAGAGCGCTTAATAGAAAACGCTTTAAAATATCCTACAAAAGAGGGTTGGGATATAGTAAAAATAATATGGAATGATATAGCTGATTACGTGCCCCCTATAGTTGAAGAATCTCAGGAAGAAGGATTTTCTTCCGATACTGAAAATAAACAAAACTAAAAAGATTAAACCTTTTTCAACAAACTTTTAATTTTATCATCTAATTTTTTTAAATCAAGGGCAATTTTTGAAGCACTATTAGAAAGCTTTACCAATTTTTCTAATATTTTGATTTGATCAGTATCCTCAAGAGAATAAGATAACTTTATATTTTTTTCAATGAGAGGGATTAGGTTTTCATAAATCTTGTATTCCAGTTTTATATCTTCTAATTCCTTTAACTTTTTTCTTATTCCCTTATTTATCGCATCACGAGTTTTTAATAAATCAGGTATATTTCCTACGTTTTCAGCTTTTTTTTCTAAAAAATCAACTATTTCAGTTTCTCTAATTTGCCCTGCAAGGTCAGCTGCCTTAAGATAACTCTTTTTGGCTTTTTTATAATTTAATTCTTTTAGACTTTCTTCTGCTAATTTTATTTCAGTGGATAATTTTTCAGGAATTTTTTCTCCTAAGTCTATTAATTCTCTTGCTTCTTGTAATTTTCCCTCATCAAGCATTTTTTTTGTTTTCTCATTTATAGTATCTTTAATAATGATGGGTTCCTTAAGTTTTTCGAAGAGACTTATCGTTGAATTTAAAACATCTTTTAAAAGCGTTTTTATCTTCTTTTTATCTTTTGGAGTAAAATCTTGTGCTATTTTGGTCTCAATTTTCTCAAATATACTCTTTAATGAGATAAGATCTTCCTCTTCTTTGAGGATAAACCCTAAGTAATAATTGTTCTTTTTAGAAATAGCCTCTATCTGGCTGGAATAATACAGAAAACTCTCGAACCTATGGGTAGCGTCAGCCAAATGTTTTTTAATATGTTTTTCATTGAAAATTTTTAAAATTTCAGGTGTTACTTTTTCTTGAGTTATATAATAATCAGCAATAATTTGAGGACCAAATGATTTTTCAATTTCATACAAAAAGATTCCGATTGGCATTTAATTGAGTCTCCATTGATTTATAACTAATAATTAAATTAATATTAAAGGATTATAATAAGTATTTAATTTTAATCTTTTATTTGATGGAAATAATCTTGGTAATATTTCTTAGGAATATCATTTTAATAAATATATTTGAATGAAAAAAATGGCAATAGTAGAAAATACTTACTGCGAAGCGTTTGAAGGGTTAGTGGTCCAATTAATGGTAACAGCTCAAGATCAGGAATTCTTAAACAGAGCCGCGAATGCATTTACTGCTTTACCTTCTACTGTGTTCGGAGATGCTGAAGGTGGGATAGTCAGATGGTTATCTGAAAAAGATACAATTGATGGCAGGTTAGGAGCAATAGTGCAATTATGGGTTACAGGAACGGGTAAAAAATCTCAAGCAAAATTCTATGATCAACTTGGAAGAAGAATGCGGCAGGGAATCTTAGTTGTTCCAACAACTGCAGTATTTGATTCATACCCGAACAAAATAGAAACTAAATTTAATATGATGAATAACGTAGGGCATTGTGGAGATGGATATGAAGAGATAATTGAAAAATTTGGACGTAATTTAATTTCTGTTCCAATTATGATGGGATACGATTTTTTAATTGAACAAGAGCTCTCCTATGCAAAAGGAGTAATGGGTGGAAATTTATGGTTATTTTGCGATTCTGTTAATTCTGGAATTAAGATAGGAAGAGAGGCAGTAAAGATTATTGCTGAAATAGATAATGTTTGTACGACTTTTGATGTTTGTTCGGCGGGTTCCAAACCAGAAACTAACTTTCCAGAAATAGGTCCATCAACCAATCATCCGTTCTGTCCAACTTTAAAAGATAAACTATCTCTAGAGGAGTTTAAAGTTCCTGAGGGAGTGAAATCTATCCCTGAAATTGTCTTTAATGGTATTGATATTGATAGTATTAAAGAAGCTATGTCAAAATCCATCCAAGGAATAATTGATATGGAGGGATTAATTAAAATTTCTTCTGGCAATTACGGAGGTAAGCTAGGTAAATTTAAAATTTATTTGAGAGAATTAGGATTAAAACAAAGGTATTTTACTTAATTTTTTATTTGATTTTATTTATTTAGCATGATTGTCTCCTTTTTCATTGGTAAATTTTAGAAAATTTTTTTAAATGATCTATATATTTAATTCTTGAGAAATCATGTTCCTACAAATAAGCGACTTAGAGTTTAATATTTTTTTCGTTCTAACTATTATATTAATAGTTGTTAAGTTAGTTCTTTGTTTATTTCTTGGAATAAAAATTTATTATCAAAAAAAAGAAGCGGGTATTTTTCATTTTGGTTTCATATTTGGAGTTTTTATTTTTGTTCTATGTATGCTTATATCAAGAATTATGTTTTTTTATTTTGACTTCTTTCTTACAAAATTTCACTCTGAAATATATTATAAAATACCTAATTTAATGGTTTGGAAAATTGCTATGTTAATTAATACTATAGGTGCTACAGTTTTTATCTTTATAACTGATTTAAAAATATTTGATTTTAAATTAAAAGGTTTATTAGCATATTTTATAATGATTTTCGGGATTATCCAATTTATTTATCCGGTTAATAATTCTCAAGATTTTGAAATTCTTTCTTATTTTGATCTTAGATTCTTAATAGTAGGAATAATGATACCTATTTATTTTTTTTATCTTGCATGGAAACCTTCACCATATCGTATCGCTAGTATAACATTGGGAAGCGGAATAATTTTATATATATTAGGAGCCTTAATTACTGCAGAATTAATATTAAATGCATTAGCCCAGATTAGAATATTGATTTATTTTATTTCGCTTATCTTAAAGGTTTTAGGACTATTTCTTTTCGTTTATGGAGTATCCATATTTACAGTTAAGTTCTCAAAATAAAAATCTTTAAAAAAATATTATTAATTATAAAACTAAAGTGAGATATTT